>JAAFIU010000288.1 GCA_013298805.1 Cytophagales bacterium
TTTTGTAATTGATAAAATCTGAAAGTGTATTTTTAAATGCCGCTCTTGAATCGCCATCACGCAAGTTTTCAACGCAAAGACTCATAGATTGTTCATTGAGTTGGGCATTGTTGATGGTGGTAATATCTCTATCACGTTCAAACCCTGGAGGAACAACGTAAGCCACTGATTGATTATCTTTTGAACCACCTTGTACTGCTCCATTTTCTTCAATATTTACAGCGGTTACTCTAAATTTGGCATCATAAGGCTCTGGCACATTTTGTAAACCACGTGGAGTAAGGTCGCCCGTAAATTTACGATATTGAAAACCTGCCAACTGAAATGCAGCAAAACGACACACCACTGGAGCTTCCCAACCTGTTAAATAGGTACGGATAAAACGCATACTTTTTAGTCCGTTGATACCTCCCACAGCACGAGTTGGCGATTTGAGAGGAATTCTGAATAAAAACCATTCTGTTCCATTCTCTACTATTTTATCAACAATATAATTTTGTCCTATTTCTAACTTTCCAGGTTTAAGGTCAATTTCATATTCGTAATATGCCTCATTGTCGTTGATGGTATTGTCTTGGTTTAAGTCTTCTCGGTCGGGTTGTTGGTTGTTGGCTTCTGTAAAACCTGAGTTAGTATTTGCCGTTGTAGAATTGGTCGTTGGCGAGTTATTCTCTAAACCCATGTAGTTTTTATAACGCTGAACGATACTTGACGTATTATTATATCTTTCGTTCAAATAGTGGGTAAAATCATCCCCAGCAGGGTCATTTTTAAAATTTACAAGGGCATCTGCATTGACAATTGTACCAATTTTGTCAAGATAACTTTTGAAAATACTGCTTTCATTAAAAATTTCATTATTTTCAGAAGAAAAGTTTGGCATACCATCCAAACCTACGTCTTGAGCTGTTCTATTCTCAGTATTTCCTGTCGTAAAAGCATTCGTTACAAATTGTTGGGTTGGTGCTATTCCCCAAATGGTTTTCTCAACATTTTGCCCTGTACCTGCTTCAATCTTTTTTCCAGCAGGAATCCCATTTTCAAAGTTTGAAAAACCGTCAGGCACAAAATCTTCCGAAATATCGCCAAGGTTAAATATCAATTTACCTCCTGTTTGACTTCTTCTTTGACTATTGATTCTATCTTGCTCAATATTTCCAGTTGCTCGCACAACGCCAGCCTCACCCGTGAGTAAAGGGTTCATCATCCAAAACTCTAAGGTTTCAATATTGGCATTATCAAAATCAGTATCGGAAGTAATGGCACGAGTAATTGCTCCAAAATTTTTAGTTGGATTTTTGAGCGTACCGTCTTTATTTAAGTCTGTATTGAAGTTATAAATACCTCTTTCATTAGGGAAATAAGCAAGGTCTAAAACCCCAATTGGAATGCCTGTAATATTATTAGGTTGTGCTTTATTTGGAAAAAGACTACTAACAGAAACCGAGCGTTCATAAGCATATCGTGAAGATTCCTGATAATTCACCCCTGGCACATTCAAATCTGTACCGCCTTGTCCGTATAAACTAAAGTCGGCTACGTAGGTAGAAATTTTGGCTCTTTTGAAATGTTTTTCTAAAGTAGTGGGGCTTCCTTGAGGAAACATTTGCGGGGTAGCTCCTGGTTTCCAAGCGGTTGCCTGATTATTCAAACTAAAAATATTACGAGCAGCCTCAAAATCATCAATAAAAGCATTTCCTTGTACATCATTATTTACGGCAGGAATTAATTGGGCAAATTCTCCATGAAAATCAAATGCCGAAGTCTCTTTGGTAGAAATTAAAGGAAGAGCATCTATCATTCTGGTCAAGAAGTTTGACTTTTTCTGAATGGCTGCATCGAACCCGAAAATAGTATTATTTACGGGTTCATTACCCATTTGTACCCGACGCAAATACCCTGGCGGACTTTCGCTCATGTGTTGAATTGTTCCTCCTAAATGCAAACTTTTTCCTGCTGTATAATCTACATGAGCGCCAAGAAGAGTACGAATTTGGTTATTGAACAAATCGGGTTTTTCATAACAAACTTTAATTTCACGGCTCGAATTTGAAACTCCTGCATTCAAAATACGCACTTTACCAGACTGCGGTTCAACGATATAATCTGTCCCTGCGGCAAGTGGAACACCACCCGCTGTTACTTGTACTGATTTGGCATCTACTCCAAAAGGTAGTGAAACGTCACCACCAACTCCCGATTGCAAACTCCCTTTCAAGAAAAACTTATCTTTCCCTGTTAATTGTACAGCATCAGCTTTTGTCAATGAATATAGTTTATCAAAAACATATTTATCCACTAAAGCAACTTCATCTGTATTAAACTGAGCTTTCAATGATTTTCCGAAAGGTTCAAGCACAGGAAATATAATTATTCCATTTCTACTATCAACCGTTACTCCTTCCACAAAGTCAAAATTACCATCCACTTGTGGGTCATTATTCTGATTGAGTTGGTCAAGCCCCATTACACGCAATAGAGGCGTATCTTTTAGTTTGAGGCTATTAACTTTATCAACAATCTTTTCACCTTCTTGCAAATTCGGATTATCAATGCCACTTTGGTCGTCTTTATAAATAACTCTAAATTGAAAACCTTGGCGGGTCAATTGCTGAGTATTTAACGAATAAACGTTTTTCATCATCAAATTCCACATCGGATGGTCGAGGTTATTCCGAATGGTCGATGATTTCAACATTTTCAAAAACAAAACTTGATTATCGGCTAAACCTTGATAATCCTCTGTCAATTCCCCCACTTGATGGCGTTGTCCATTCAAGGTATATTCGTAAGAAACCGCTAAGATTTCATCATTACGAAGGGGCGTAATCAATGAGATATACCCTAATTCTGGATGGAAGCGATATTCTCTATCGGTTAATTTTTTAGCACCACGCAAAAGGTCATAATCAGTACCTTTTCGTAGTCCAAAATTATTCTCTAAGGCATAAGATGCTTCATTGGCTTTACGGAGAACATCCCCTCCTGCCCGAAGTTTTTGGAATAAGTTATTATTTAAGTTATCAACGGGGCTTGAAGCATTCTTTCCTCCTGATGTTTTTACTTGTGCGGTGTTGAATGGATTAGCTTCTCCCAAATCAGAGAAACCGACTAAGTTTCTTAAAGATTCGGTGCTTTGCGTTCTGTTTGTAACATAGACTTCAAGACGTGTAATGGTTACGCCTGAGGTAATCATTGGAAGGTGTCTTAATGATTTTTCGTAATTATCTCTAAAATATTGAGATAAGAAAAAGTGCCTATTTTCATCGTAATTACTCCCTTTTATCTCAAAACCTTTTCCTTGCGAACCGCCACGAAGCGTAATACAGTCTTGTTTAGAGCGTTGTTGTGCCGCAACGGCAGTCACGTCCAAATTGCCAAAACGCATGAGTGTTTTTATACCAAATAGGTTTTGAACCCCAGGAATTAATTGGCTATTGAGTTGCCAAGAAGTATTTCCAACTTCTACATTTTGTAAAATATCTTCTTCGTTAGTTCTCCAATTTAATTTTAATTGATTTTGAAAATTGAAACTTGCTTTGGTGTCAAAATTGGTATTGAGATTTAATTTATCACCAATTTTTCCTTGAAAGTTAATTTGAGCCTGTTCATTAAAATTCAAGTTTCCGATATAACGTTGAGCCACAGGAAGGGCTGGATTATCAATAAATTGCCCGATGTAACCAATGTCCAAAAGAATATTTCCGTTGGGTTTAAAGTCAATTTTAGTTCCACCAAAAATACGGTCAATAGCAGGTGGAAGTTCTATTTTGGGCAATAAACCACGTCCTTTTGTATCATCTTTTCCATCTTGCGAAGCCGCAAATTTTCGCCAATAATCACGCATGAAACGATTTTCTTGGAGATTGTTATAATCTTGAATTGGCATTCGCTCGGCTGGACGGAAATTGCCATCTCCTGATAAATCTTTTGCTTTTTCATAAACCGACATTTTGCCCGCAGAGTCTAATTGAAACTCGGTGCTAATGTTTTTGGGGTCTTTGATGATAAAAGGTGACGTGGGTGTTTTTTCAGAAAAGCGATTAGAATAACGGTCTTTTAGTTTAAGTCTTGGTCGGCGACCAGATTTTTTGATGGTATCGGCATTTAGCGAACGGAAGAGTTTTTCAGTATTTAATTGTATGTTGTACCTAATGACGGCATCACGCAAAGGTGACACCCAAGCAAGCGATGCAAAAACTGAAAAAACGAGAAATCCAGAAAGTATGTAAAACTTTTTATGTTGCACAGTTTATAGCTTAGTATTTATTCAAACATCTTACAAATCAAGCAAGCGGAAAGGAATTGATGAGCTTAATGTTTTTAGATTGCTTAATGGTCTAAAAAAGAGGACAGGGTCCTGTCAATTAATTAAATTTGAAACGTCTAAAACCCTGCCAATATTATAAAATCATTAGAATTTTGTTCTGAAAATGCAATTTTAGCGTAAAGCCAATTTAATTAATTGCTCTACGGTAACATCATCGCCTTCTTTTTTCAGAATGGCTTCAATACTTTTTTCGGCAACATTTTTAGGAATCCCAAGCGTAACTAAAGCAGCCAATGCTTCGTTTTTGACTTTTGAAGACGATAAGCCAAAAATAGTTGGAGCAGAAGTTCCCAACATATTTTCTTTACGAAGTTTATCTTTCAGTTCTATAATGGCTCTCTGGGCAGTTTTTGCCCCAATTCCTTTAATACTTTGAATGGTTTTTACGTCTTCGTGCATCAAAGCATGACGGATTTCACCCGAGGATAAAGACGAAAGCATCACCAAAGCGGTACTTGGGCCAATGCCAGAAACACTGATTAAATCTAAGAAAAGCGTTTTTTCGTCAGGTTCTTTAAACCCAAAAAGTGTATGGGCATCTTCACGAATACTAAGAAAGGTATAAAGCCGACAGCGTTCTGTGCCGTCTTGCAATGCAGCGTAAGTTTGTAAGGATATTTTCATTTCATAACCTACACCATTTACGTCAATGATGACATAAGCAGGGTCTTTGTAGGTTAATTTTCCGTCAATGTAGGCAATCATTTTGTTATTTTTGAGTGAATTGTGATTGAGTGTTTGAGCAATTTGAGATTGAGCAATTAAACAAAAACGTTATCACAATTCACTCAAACACAAATCACATCTTACAAAAATAACGATTATAATGGAATATTGCCATGTTTTTTTCTTGGCAAATTCGCAACTTTGGTTTCTAACATTTTGAAAGCACGCATTAATTTTTGACGAGTTTCAGAAGGTTTTATTACTTCGTCGATATATCCACGATGAGC
>JAAFIU010000080.1 GCA_013298805.1 Cytophagales bacterium
ATAATTTTTGTACCATCAGGCAAGATTTTTTCAACGGATTGATTGCCTGATTGGAAAGTCAAAACGTCATTTTGGAGCGTAGTAGATTGCTTATCAACCACGTACCAAAGTCCAAATAAAAGCACAAAAACTGCGGCAATTTTCAAGAAATTCGTTACCCAATTGAGTTTTTTAACGGGTCTTTCTTCTACTAAATCAACTGCTTCAATCTTCTCTTTTTTAGTAATATTTAATTTCTTCCAAGCCGCATCAACATCAACTATCTGCTGATTTTGAACAGCTTTTACACCATCCCAAATCAATTTTGACTGGTCAAAAGTCTTTTGGTTATCCTCAGACGCAACAATCCATTCACTTATCGTATCCGATTCATGAGCATCAGTCTCGTCAGCAAGATATTTTGCCAATAAGTCGTCTATGGTCTGGTCTTGGTTCATATTTATTTTAGTTATTCTTGCGATGTATTAAAAAAATAGCATCATTAACAATACAACTGGCAGATAATCAGACAATTCTGTACGCATAATTTTTAATGCTTTGCCAATTTGGTTTTCTATTGTTTTGACAGAAAGCCCCAAGCGGTCGGCTATTTCTTGGTATTTTAATTCCTCAAAACGACTCATTTTAAAAATTAATCTGCATTGTTCTGGTAGTTTTTCGAGAGCATCTTCAATTCTGCTTTCCAACTCTACTTTATCCAAAATATCCGTTGCTGAATCGTAGCTATTTTCTAAATAATCACCCACATATTGGCGATAGGTTTCTTGAATTTTCAGATGTTTCAATCTATTTAAACAAGTATTATGCACCGCCCGATACAAGTATGATTTTAGTGAAACATTTATTTCTATTTCTTCTCGTTGTTCCCAAAATTTCAGAAAGATACTTTGTACCACCTCTTCGGCATCATCCATATCCTTCAAAATACCACAGGCATAATTACACAGTGCCTGATAGTGCTTTTTGAAGACTGTTTCAAAAACACGTTCATTACCCTGACGGATAGCCAATAAAATATCTGAATCTGGAATTTGTATCATTTAAAGAGGTGAAGCTGTTTGCTTTCCGCAAAAATACAATTCCTCTTGGATATTTCATCTTTATGACAATCTAATTTAATTTTACCCCTATAACAAAAGAGGTGAGAACTATTAAATTCGCACCTCTTTTGTTACTCGTTAGAAATACTAAATCCTGACATTTATTTATGTAAAAAATATTCAGGTCTGCGATATTCGCTTTTCGCAAATCGCTTTTCGCTTACTATATGCTACTTCATCTTCATGTGTAAGGTTACGATATTGGCAACCATACCCGTTGAGCGACTATAATGTCCGTAGCGAAGTTCTACACTTGCCCAATGTTTGATACCCAAAACGCCATTTACAGGAGCTAAACGCACACCTGTTCCCAAGAAATTAGTGGTCATTCCAGAAATATCATAGTCACTGGTATAATACGTTTCGGAAGGAGCGTGTTTGCCATAAGCCGCAAAATATTTCACCGCAGTTTGGTTACTGAAACGATAAAATGGCGTTAGTGAGACAAATGGCGTTAATTTGTACGAGCCTTCCATATTAACGGTATGGGCAGTCATTCCCCAATCGTCCATATAGTATCGGTAAAAACCTTTCAACACAACATTGTCACCAAGGAAATAACTGGCTCTGAGGGCAATGGGTAGTTTGAAACGAGTTCCTGGCAATTTTTCAATTGTTTCGGTATTATCGTTAAAGTAAATTCGGTGGAAGGATGTACTCAAAAAACCTTCTTGGTAAGACGGCTCTGCCACTATCATCAACTGCAAACGCTCATTAATAACCTGAGAAAGTGATAGGGATAAGGCGTAAGAATTTCGAGGTTTTATTGGTCCTGTTCCACTCCGTCCTGTTGTATTGGCGGCTGTTCGCAATTCCATCGGTAATATCGTAGTGGCTTTATCCAAAAAGGCACTGGCTTTGATACTAAACTCACGGTTATTGTCTCTTGATGCCTTTGCCCAACTTGCTGTAAAACCATGCGACAAATAGTCAAATTCTCTTGAAAATGAATACGCCAAACCTTTCGTTACACGAGAATTTGGGTCTTTCATACTCCATGCTACCGAAGGATAAATATGAAGGTCAGCCGCAGAAGCTCCAGAAATTGAACGTGGGTCGATGTTATCAGAAGAGGCTGAAGTATAATAATCAAGGTTAAAATCTATCGTAATATTATGCTGACGATTTTTTTTGTCATAAGTTGACATCTTTAAATCAAAAGAATTGGCATAATCACTCAATTTTTCTGTACCTATTCCACCTGTTACGGCTGAATTATTACCTTCTTGATGATAATAACTTGTCACAAAATTGATTTCGTCAATTTTTAATTTACGTTTTTCGTAAGATGTTTCTTCGTCTGAACTACTTTGTGCTGATGTTCTGAACAGCATACTCACCAATAATCCAGCGGTTATTATTATTTTTTTCATTTGATTCTGTTTAATTGTATCAAGTATTATGTCCTAAGTATTAAGAGTGGATATGTCTATCTTTAATTACACTTACTTAATACATAATATCTTGTACTTAATACCTTAATTACAGCCACAACCTCCTCCACTTTTCCCACCATTTCCACCTGCTGCTCCTTCACGATATAAATAGAAACTGGTCTCAAATTTTTCTGCTTTACGGGCAGCCAATTCCATTTCAGAATCGTTAATTCTGCTTTTTTGGTATTCCTTCACACTCACACATGAAGATAGACCAAACACGCCTAAAGCAAAGAAAAGCGTTTGTTTAAAGAGTTTTGATTTCATATTTTTTGATTTTTGATTGGCTCGCAGGGTTTGGTAATTGGTTATTAGTTATTAGTTATTGGTAAATTTGTAGTGTATTTATTACCAGAAAGTTTTATTGGATATAATTATTTGGCAATAAGCACTTTACCATTTTCTAAACACCAATCACTAATAACCATTTATTAGAATTTCGCTTATCGGATATTAATATTTTTACTGGTAAACATTTTATCGTGGTCATCAATAATTACGCAGCCAATGCCTTTGATTTGATTGATGAGGTCTAAACCGACTTTTACGCCCATCACCGTTACGGGTGTGGCAAGGGCATCGGCAATTTCGGCATTCGGAGCGATGATGGTTACACTTTTAATACCTGTTATGGGTAAGCCTGTTTTGGGGTTTATTGTGTGCGAATAGCGTTTACCGTCAATCATCACAAATTTTTCATAATCTCCCGAAGTTGCCACCGCCATATTACTGATATTGAGATACGAGAAGGGTCGATTTTTATGATTTGGGTCGGCAATACCGATAGTCCATTGCTTGCCGTCGGGTTGTAATCCCCACGTGGTTAAATCTCCCGAAGCATTCACAATTCCACTTTCTACACCTTCTTGAATCATCAGGCGTTTTGCCATTTCAGCGGCATACCCTTTTCCAATTCCTCCGAAACCAATTCTCATTCCTTTTTCTCGAAGAAAAACTGTACAATCTTCCTGATTCAAAATAACTTTTTGATAATCAATCAATTCCACCATTTTACCCGCCGTTTCTCGGTCGGGAAGGGTAGTCATTTTGGCATCAAAATTCCAAAGGCTCTTGTCTATCGAGCCATAAGTAATATCAAAAGCACCTTGTGTGAGGGCGGAAATGCGTAGCGAGCGTTGGATAAGTTCAAAAACTTCTCGGTCAACTTTTACGGGAGAAATCCCTGCGTTTTCGTTAATTTGATTGGTTTGGCTATCGGATTTAAAAGTGGTTAATAATTGTTCTATCCGACTGATTTCGGCAATGGCTGAATCTATTCTTTCATTTGCCCAGTGTTCATTGTCAGCAACAACACTTAATTCAAACCGATTGCCCATTAATTTTTGGACTCTTGAAAATATTTGTGTCATTACTTCACTCTCACCAATTGTTCAATTTCCATTTTCAAATTTTCAATCGTCATATTGGCAGCGTAACCTTCCCAAGACTTCACGATTTTTCCGTCGGCATTAATCAAAACGGTATAAGGGAATTTTCCTTGATTATTGTATTTTTCAGCGAGTGCTTCGTTGTGTTTGGTGAGTTCGGGTGAAAGGCGATTTTTCTTATTTCTTGGAAAATCAGCTCTTACTAAAACTAATTTACTTTCTGAATACTTCAAAAATTCGGGAGAATCCAACACTTCTTTTTTAAGTTTTATACAAGGTCCACACCAGTCAGAACCTGAAAAATTCAACAAAATATATTTATGCTGAGTATTTGCTTCTGTTTTAGCTTTAGCGAAATCAGTAGTCCATTCTGTTGTTGTAAAAGAGAATGTAAGAAAAAATAAAATGCTTAATAATTTCATGATTTATTAATGGAGTTTTAGTGTTAAAATGAGCGATTAGTAGTTAACGAAAATTAGTGAGTTTTGAAATTCACCGTTCGCTATTTTACGAATAAACCACAACCAATTTACCATCAGTTGCTACTTTATAGGCAGTAATGGGGCTTCTGGCAACATAGTTAGTATTTTGACCTGTAAGGCTAAATGTTGCTCCGTGAGCAGTACAGTAAAACTCGCCTTGGCTGTAAGTAACTTGGCGTTTGGGTTCGTGGGTACATAAATTACTCACTGCGGCAAAAGTTCCTGCACTGACTTGTACCACTACAATATTGCTCTGTACAATAAACCCTCCAACGTTTTTCAACTTTGACGTTGAGGTTGAAGAAATATCTATTTTTAATAAAGGATTGGTGATTTTATCCAATTCAGATGTTCCAGTTACGGGTGTAACAGGTACAGTAGGGGTTGTGGTTGTGGAAGTATTTAGGTCAAGTCTTGGAGCATTAAGCACTGCATCTTCTGGCTTTGTACAAGCTGTTAGGGCAGCCATCAATGCTGCTCCAGAAAAACCTAATGATTTGAGAAATTCGTAACGAGTCATAGTATTACTAAAAATGAATGATGTTTTTCTTACACTTAACGAGTAATACATCTTTATCATGTTTTGTATTGCCTTATATTTGAAAATAAAGAGAGATTATTCTTCCAAAATTAGTGTACCATTACTTGTTCTAAACTTGCCCAAACAACTTCTCCCATCGTTTTACACTTCAAAAACTTGTCTGATTTATAATATTTAGACAATTCTTTTTTCAGTTGATTGGTGTTTTCTTCGGTAGAAATATCATCTTTTGCCATGACTGTCATTAGCTCGTATATTCTTTGGGTTTCTACTTTCAAACGTTTAGAAATCAGCGAACGCTCCTCAATTTGGTACTGCTTTACCGACTCGGGGGTCATGTATTTCATGCCCAATTCTATCAATGGGTTATTCTGTTTGAAGTATTGAGGTTGATAAACTGTCCGCTTCCCTTCGTAAGATTGTTGGTCAAAATCTATCGCTCTAATTCTATAATAATCTTCCTCAAAATCTGGAGTAATATCCACAACAAAATTGGACGAGTGCATATCGCCTAAAAGTAATACGAAACAACGCTCATTGAATTTTACGAATTCCTTGGCTAAACGTATCTGATTGATTTTGGGGTCGTTGAGATAACTTTTAAAGAATTGGTCACCAGGAATACCCGCAATATGTTCTTCTACCAGAGAGTTTTGGTAAGTCATATAACTGATTCTATTGGGTGATAATAAATGTTCTAATTCCATTCCGTAAACCCGTGAACTATCAGCTCTTTTGATGTAGAAATAATCAAAGTTGTCATTAACTCTGTTAACAATTCGGATACGGAAAGGTTGCGTATTTCCATAGGTACACAAGTCAACACGGTCAACGGTAAGGTGTTTGATTACTTTTTCATCACCGTCAGTTTTGAGGTCGGCATAAATCTTTTTGAGTCCTTCATAAATATGTTCTATTTCACTGTACGGAAAAAAAACCGTTACCCAGAGGGTATCATTGCCAAAACGGTCATAAAGACTAATTGAACTTTCAAATCTCAGCAAATCTGTATATTGAATGGGCATGACAGTCTCACGACCGTACTTTGTGAGGTATTTACGAAGTTGTAGATTGATTTTAAAGGGGACTTTCTTCTTTGATATTAATGCCATGATTTTGTTTTGTTATAAAAAAGACTAATGCCGGTTTGCCCAACATTAGTCATGGTATAATTTTAATCGAAAATATAATTGGCTACAATTGTGAGTCAAATATAACCTTTTCTGGAATTATCTACAATCTGCCACAGAATAATTTGAATCACAAATCTGTGGGCTAATTCCCAATCGTTATTTCTATTTTACTTGATTAGGTATTTGGGCAAAATCTGCCACCACAAAACCTTGTGAAACTTTACCATCCGTCATAATTAAACGAATAAAACCATCTACTTTGAAAGGTTTTCCAGTAGCGGCTGGCATCAAATAAGCACTTGAATGTTTCCCTCTGAAAATTACCTTCAAGAAAACTTTATTGCCTTCAACAACCATATCGTCAAATTCAACATTAAAACCTTCAAATATTTTATCCAAAGCTCCTGGTAATTTTTCAAGCCCCCCTTCTACGCCTGTCAGCACTGAACCAAACGATGTTCTGAACACAATATCGGGCGTTACTTTGGTGGCTACGTAAGGAATATCACGAGCATTCAGAAGTGCATTTAAAAACTCTGCGGCTAATTTTCGGTTGGCATTAGCAATTCCCATTGAGTTATTTTTCTTGATAACTTCTTCATTACGCTTGGCAGCATCGGTATTAAAAGTTGTGTATTGGGCATGGATTTCCGAAGAAAAAACCATCGTGAAAAACAAAGAGACAATTAGAGTGATTTTTTTCATTGTTATGATTGATAAATTATTGTGAATCGAATCAGACGATTCTTATCATTCTACCCTACATTTTTTATGCCGATTTTTTCTAAAAAAGAAAAGCCTGTCAATATAACCCAAAAGTTTTATTGACAGGCTTCTCTTAATATTAATAATCCTTATTTTTTATTTGAATCTACCACTAAACGTTTTTCACGGTTGGCAACATCCCAAGCTAAATAGAAAACTAATCTGGCACGTTTTTCCATTTTGTTAAATTCAATTTTCTCTACATCGTCGGTTGGTTGGTGGTAATCGTCATGGACTCCATTGAAGAAAAATGCCACTGGAATTTTATTTTTCGCAAAATTATAATGGTCTGAACGGTAATAAAAACGGTTGGGGTCATTCGGGTCATTGAACTGAAAATCTAAATCCATTGGCGAACCGTGACTTTTATTTTGTTCTAAAAGAGCCGAGTGCAATTCCGAAGAAAGTTTGTCCGAACCAATTACATAAATATAATCGCCTTTGCCTTCGTGGTCTTTATCGGTACGCCCCACCATGTCAATATTAAGGTCGCAAACGGTATTTTCTAAAGGAAAAACTGGATGTTTTACGTAATATTCTGAGCCTAAAAGTCCTTTCTCCTCTCCCGTTACAGTCATAAATAAAATGCTTCTGCGTGGCTTTGTGCCTTTTTTTGCCGCCTCTCCAAATGCCTGAGCAATTTCTAAAACCGATACTGTTCCAGAACCATCGTCGTCGGCACCATTATAGATTTTGCCATCTTGAATCCCCACGTGGTCATAATGTGAGGTAATAATGACCAATTCATCTTTTTTATCCGTTCCTTCCAAATATCCCAAAACATTGTAAGTCTCAACGGCATCAGCGGTTCTTTCAATTTTCAAGGTCAAAGATTGATTAGCGAATAAATTATCAACCGATTTTTTAGCGTCAATAATTTTTTGTTTACTAACTTCCAATTCTGAAGTTGTTGTTTTCAATAATTCTGCCGCCATGCCTTGTCCAATGGTCAAAACCGCAAAATCTGAACCTTGTGGGTC
The DNA here is from genome assembly GCA_013298805.1 of Cytophagales bacterium. Taxonomy (GTDB): domain Bacteria; phylum Bacteroidota; class Bacteroidia; order Cytophagales; family Spirosomataceae; genus Arcicella. Next base: position 7,826 of record JAAFIU010000080.1, read on the forward strand.
GGAAATATCACGAAAACCTAAGCGAGCATTTCCAAAACGCTTCATCATGGTTTGGCGTTGCTTTACGGTCTTTTCAAAATCTTCAATTGATTGCTTCGCAATAATTAAAAGCCCTTTCGCTCCTTTGCTTTTGGCAAGATTCATTTTTTCTTTCCAAGATTCTGACGTTCCCCATTTTGACATTGCGGAAGTTCCCGAAATCAAAAAGTTTCCATCTGCCAAACGTGGTTCTCCTTCAAAAACCACCACTATTTTATCTTTTACATTAGCATTAGCATAATCAGTAAAGCCTTTATCTTCAATACCATAGCCTATAAAAACAGTTTCAGAAGTTTGTTCTTTAGGCATTGGAGCGATTGAATTCGAGATAAAATCAGTCAAATAATTAAACTTTTTATTGTTGGCTTTTACATAAAAATCGCCCCAACCACGCTTAACTAAATCTACTAATTGTAGGTGAGATTTTTCCGCACCAACAACTCCCTTCAATCCGTAACTTTCAAATTGATTTGAAATATATTGAGCCGCCACTTTTTGTTCTGGCGAACCAGTGTCACGACCTTTTAGACTATCGGAAGCAATAAAAATTAAATGTTTTTTGAGGTCTTCTACCGTAATTGTTTTTGCTAATGAATCAGGAGTAAATTGAGCCGTAGTTCGACATGAAACAAACGGCAAAGTAGCGATAATTGGAATTAGGATAGTTTTTGTAATTTTTCTCATGAAAGGGTGGCAACAATATGAATCAATTATGCTTGATTTTTATTTAGTTGCGTTGATTAAATTTCAGGATATACTAAAAAAATTGATTTTAAAAACAATTAAGCTATTAACAATCAAACACTTATACTTCGTTTTTATGACTTATTACATACAAGCCATCAAAATAAGGCTAACATTACTTCACTTCTTCATAATCTACGTATTCGCCACCCCCAAAATTTTCTGTATTTTTCCCATTTTTTTTCGGAACGAAATCTATATCAATCTCACCTTCACGTTTTTGCTGACTTTGGTGTCCTCTTTGTGACTGTCGCATATCTTGTTGAGCTTTATTTACTTGGGTTACGATAAAACCTTTTAATGCCCATTTGATTAATTTAGGCAATACATAAAAGATGATTGCGAATATTATTATAAACTTAAACATAGTTTTTTAAATTAAAATTAGAGAAAAAAGTGGGTAATATTAAACTCTACCCTCCCTTATCCATTACAACATTGTTCTTTGGAAAATAACGTTAAAATTACAAATTAGTTTATTCCAGAATATCCTTTTTTATGAAGTTTTTATGAGTGGTCGTATCGTTATATGAATAGAAATGATAAATTCGCATGAATTTATCACGCTCACTCATGAAAAACTGGTTTAAAAATCTACTATTTGTATTATTTTCTTTTGTTTTCTTGGGGCTTGGGGTACTGATAGCGGAGCTTTTAATCCGTGAAAAAGGGAATCCGCTTAAAGACCCCGACTTTTTAACTGATAGCTCTGTTGATACCAATACACTTGATACTACAACAATTTTACCATCTATTGACTCTACTCAATATTGGAAAAAAAGTAGTACCATATCGTTGCCCCCTCCTACCCAAAAACTTCAAAAAACGGTATCTAAAAAGCCAAAAATTGCAAGAATTGTCCCTAAGCCCAACCATAAAAAAGCATATTTAGTCATCACTGGAATGTTTCGCCAAAAAGCTAATATGAGTCGGGAAATAAAAAAACTAAAAGCTATGGGTTATACATACGCATATAGTTTTTCGAAATTATCACTAAACGCTGTGAGTGCAGGGCATTTTGAAAAAGCAGAAGCTCAAAAAGTTGTTGCATCCTTAAAAAGAAAAGGCTTTCAAGCCATTGTAAAGCATCAGTAATGGTTTTCGTACCTACCGTTTGATTAATCTCGTTTTAATTTCAGTCTTGAAATTTGGTGATTTAAACAATAATTTGTTATTTCGGTCATGTTTGAAATATCATTTTCACATTCAACAACAGTCTTTTACCAATTTACTAAAAAAAACATCCAATGAGCAAATTCGATGAAGCAATTGAGACCTACCAAGGTTCTCTTAAAGATTTAGGTATCACTATTGATGCTGACTTACTTACAGCAGTAGCTAAAGGTTTAGGTCCTTCTATTTACAATGCAGACTCATCAAAAGTATCATCTTCTGATGCTGAAGAAATTGCACGTGTAAAAAACAGTTTCCTTATCGGGAAGTTAGGTTTAGCCGATAGTCCAGAATTAGATGCAGCAATTGACAGCGTTGTAGAGCAATTAGGAACATCAAACCGTAACAAATATAGAGCTATATTTTATGCTCTTTTGGTTATTAAATTAGGGCAAGAATCTTTTTACGCATAATTTAAAGCGAAATAGAAAGCCAACAAAAAATCCATCATACAAACGTAAGATGGATTTTTTCATTCTAACAACAATAATAATCAGTAGCCCCCCGACTACCAATTTTATAAACTATTACCTAACCTATATATACAAATTTAACAAATATACACTTTATATCTTACCTAACACGTCTTTCTGTTCTGCCTTAAATTTTATTTTTTTCTCTCCTGATTTTGTCTTTACTCTAATATTATAATCTCCATTAGGAAGCGAATAAGCCGAAGAGATAAAAACCTCATTATTGCCTAAATTAACTACTTCAAAAGGAACTCCCATACCTGAAACTGTATTGAAATATACTTGTATATCTTTGTTTGACTCAACCTTTACTCTGATAACATCACCTCTATCTGAACGCTTCATTGAAACAATAGCAAAAGATTCCGTCGGAGCTAAGATGCTACTGAAAATCGTCCCATTCGTTGCAGAATAACGTTCTAATACGTCCGAAGTGCTACCCAAAACAGTAATTATTGAGGCAGATTTCACCAATTGTTTGGCAATAAATTTGGCACTGGTATTTTTCTCTAAGTGATTATTCGACGGAACAACTACTAAGTTATTCACATCAACATTACGAAATGTATCAAAACAATTTGAAGCATTGATAAAAGTTACTGAAGCGACAATTAGCCCAGATGTGAGCAAGGATTTAAGATTTTTCATGTTTGTTTACTGTTAAAATTCTACGTTGGCATTTGAGCTACAACAAGATTCGTGCCAAAAAAATAAAAGAGGTTTCAATTTGAATAAATTCAAACTAAAACCTCTTGACAATCGTAAGTATTTTTTAGTAATAAGTTACGTGAAATGGTATTTTATCTCAATTTCAAAGTCACTAACGATATGATGACCAATAAAATACAAATAATCCAGAAACGAGTTACCAATTTAGCTTCGTGGTATCCTTTTTTCTGAAAATGGTGGTGTAAAGGCGACATCAAGAAAACCCTTCGCCCCTCTCCAAATTTTTTCTTGGTATATTTAAAATAACTCACCTGTATAATCACCGACAACAGTTCAATCAAGAAAATGCCACATAAAATTGGAATCAATAATTCTTTCCGAATCACGATAGCAAGCGTTGCAATAACCCCACCCAACATCAAACTACCCGTGTCACCCATAAATACCTGTGCGGGGAAAGAATTGTACCACAAAAAGCCAATACACGCCCCCACAAAGGCAGCACAAAAGACGGCTAATTCTCCCGAATCTGGAATAAACATCACGTTTAGATATTGAGAGAAAACTTTGTTACCCGATACATACGCCAATATTGCTAAACCAATTCCAATAATAACCGAAGTTCCTGCCGCTAATCCATCAATACCGTCCGTGATATTTGCACCATTAGAAACCGCCGTGATAATGAAAATAACCGCAATCACATAAACAATCCAAGTATATTGGTCTAAACCCAAGAAATCAGGGATTAAATTACTGTAATCAAACTGATTATTTTTCAGAAATGGTACAGTAGAAATCAAAGATTTTGAATCTGTAAATTTTTGTACTTCTCCAATATTTGAAGCAATTTTTGCTCTCTCATAAAAACGTACTTTTATATCGTCATTAAACCACATCGTTAGCCCTACTATCAAGCCTAAACCAACCTGACCAACAATTTTAAATCTGCCAGAAAGTCCTTCTTTATTTTTCTTGAAAACTTTGATATAATCGTCCAAAAAACCCACAGCTCCAAGCCAAAGAGCCGTTACGATTAATAAAATGATATAAATATTATGAAGTTTAGCAAATAATAAAGTGGGAACAAGCAATGATAAAAGAATGATAAACCCACCCATTGTAGGTGTGCCTTTCTTTTGCATTTGACCTGCCAAACCTAAGTCTCTAATGTCTTCGCCAATTTGTAGTTTTCTAAGAAAATTAATTACAGTTTTACCCCAAATGGCGGCAATTCCGAGCGATGTAACCGTTGCCGCAAAAGCCCTAAAAGTGATGTATTGAAAAAGCCCAGCACCTGGAAAATTGAAGTGCTTATCTAAATAATCAAATAAATAATATAGCATGATTTTGTGGATAGATTAAATATGCAACAAAGTTAGGATATTAATACCAATATCGAAAAACCTAAACGCCAAACTGAGTCAGGTGATGGTCGAGATGTTTATAAAATAAGTTATTCCATTCGTCGGCGGTCATTTTACCAAATGATATAGCCTCTTTGTTTTCAAAGTAATTCTCACCTAATTTTTCTACCTTTTGAATATGGCCTAAGAGTTTTACTTTTTCTTTCTCAAATTCTCGGGCATCGGTAATCAAAAAAGCGGGTGCTGTACCAGAGTTTTTCTTGTAAGGGGTTGTTGCATCGGTCAATTTTCTTTTAAGCAATAACTTCAATAAAAATCTTATGGGCATGGGCGGACGCTTTGTATTTGGGTCAAAGGCTTGGTCATAAGCAACGCTACAATGAGCCAACATTTGTCCCACGGTCATCTTGCCCCATTGAGGCATTGTTTGAGCTGTGAGCTTGTTCATTCTTTCCGTAAGTAACTCGGTCGTCTTTGGGTCAAAGATATTTAGAATAGTCATTTTGGAGGGATTGGGGATGATTTTATAACAAATGTATCAATTAAAACAAAAAAGCACAAACTCCGAGGATTTTGTGCTTTTAATAGTTGATGAAATGGCTAACCCAATCTCAAAAACTAATTTATAATACTGCTTCTGCCAATACAAGAATTTTGTTGTTCAATACTTCTACAACACCACCATCAATGGTAAATACTTGCTTGTCAGCCGCCAAAGTGCCTTTACCCAAAGTCGAAACTACGGCTGCGTGGTCTTTCAAAATTTGAAAAGAACCATCTGTACCTGGTAAAGTAACAACGTTAACTTCGCCAGAGAACACTTTTTTATCGGGAGTGATAATTTCTAAATTCATTTTTTTATCAGTTAGCAGTAAACAGTTAGCAGTAAACAGTTATCAGTAAATAATGCTCAATAAAATTATTGGGAATCTATGACTAATAACTATTAACTAATAACTGATAACTGAATTATTTTCCTGCTTCAGCAATCAATTTTTCTCCTTTTGCAATAGCGTCTTCGATGCTACCTACTAAGTTGAAAGCTGCTTCTGGAAGGTGGTCATACGCTCCATCAATAATTGCGTTAAAGCCTTTGATAGTATCGTTAATATCAACCAATACACCTTTCAAACCAGTAAACTGTTCAGCCACAAAGAATGGTTGAGATAAGAAACGTTGTACACGTCTTGCACGTGATACCGCTAATTTATCTTCTTCTGAAAGTTCATCAAGACCTAAGATGGCGATAATATCTTGTAATTCTTTATAACGTTGAAGAATCTCTTTTACACGTTGAGCTGTGTTGTAGTGAGTATCACCCAATACTTCCGCAGAAAGAATACGTGAAGATGAATCAAGAGGGTCAACGGCTGGATAAATACCTAACTCGGCGATTTTACGAGATAATACCGTCGTAGCATCTAAGTGAGTAAAGGTTGTTGCAGGAGCAGGGTCAGTTAAGTCATCGGCAGGTACGTAAACCGCTTGTACCGAAGTAATTGAACCTCTTTTTGTTGAAGTAATACGCTCTTGCATGGCACCCATTTCCGTAGCAAGTGTTGGTTGGTAACCTACCGCTGAAGGCATACGACCTAAAAGGGCTGATACCTCTGAACCTGCTTGTGTAAAACGGAAGATATTGTCAATGAAGAAAAGGATATCACGACCTTGGTCTTCTCCTTCTGCATCACGGAAATATTCAGCAACTGTCAAACCTGAAAGGGCAACTCTTGCTCTCGCTCCTGGAGGCTCATTCATTTGACCGAATACCAAAGTAGCTTGTGAACCTAAAAGTGCTTCTTCGTCAACTTTAGACAAATCCCACTCACCATTTTCCATGGCGTGTTTAAAGTCTTCACCGTAACGAATTACGTTTGATTCAATCATTTCACGTAATAAGTCGTTACCCTCACGAGTACGCTCACCCACACCAGCAAATACTGAAAGACCTTCGTAAGCCTTTGCAATATTGTTGATAAGTTCCATGATTAATACGGTTTTACCAACACCAGCACCACCGAATAAACCGATTTTACCACCTTTTACATAAGGAGCAAGTAAGTCAATTACTTTGATACCTGTAAAAAGCACCTCAGTTGAAGTTGCCAATTCGTCATACTTTGGAGCAAGACGGTGGATTGGCATTGATTTATTAGACTTAGGTTGTGGAATACCATCAATTGCCTCACCAACTACGTTGAAAAGACGACCTTTGATACTGTTTCCAGTAGGCATTGACATTGGTTGCCCTAAGTCGATTACCTCTTTACCTCTTTGAAGTCCTTCTGTTCCTTCCATTGCAATGGTACGAACACGGTCTTCACCTAAGTGTTGTTGTACTTCAAGAATTACTTTGGTGCCGTTGGCTTTTGTAACCTCCAAGGCATTCAAAATTGCAGGGAGATGAGAGTCCGCACCCTCAAAGCTCACGTCCACAACCGGTCCGATTACTTGCGTAACTTTCCCTTTATTGACTGCATTTGCCATTTTGTATTGTGATTTTGTTATCTGATTTATTCTTATTAATCCTTAAATGTGAACTTATAATTTACTGATTGTTAGAATTTTATAATAATCAACAAATTTGGTTCATATTTAGGGTGCAAAATTACTCGGTAAATTTCAGATTAACAATGCTGTTTTTGGATTTTTACTATATTTTTTGCTCAAAAAGTATCGTTTTGTTGGATTGGTTTAAGTTTGGGGTTTTTGAGATAGATATAAAAGGGTAAGAATTGAGAAATGGATATTTGCGAAATAGAATCTTTACTAAAAATCTTTATATACAGAGGTAATCAAAAATCCCTACTCATAAATTTTGAGCAGGGATTTTCACTTAAAAATAAGATTATTCTAAGATATTGTCATTTCTGTACCCATCAATTGAATTTTGAAATTTACACTTGCTCTCAGGGCTGTAAAGACTTTCAAAATTGTTTGTATCGTAACACTGCTGGCATTTTTCTCTAATTTTGAGATTTGGGATTTCTTCACACCAACTAATTCTCCTAATTCTTCTTGGGTTAAATTACGTTCCTTTCGGGTATTTTTAATCATCTCTCCCAATAAGTTGGGTTGTAATCTGAACTCAAATTCATCTCTTATTGGAGTACCCTTTACCCCCGTGAATTCATCTTTTATTTCGTTTAATGTATATGTTTTCATAATAATGGTGGTAAAATTTCAATTATCATTTACCAACTTTTCTCTTTCAAATAAGAGTGTCAGATTAGTCTCAAATGCAGGAGACGCAATTTCTAAACTCCAATTTTTGTCTATACTTGGAAATTGGATTGACATTTTTTCAAGGAATATATACCAACCCGCTATTTCTTCTGATATTGTAAACGAAATATCATTA
>JAAFIU010000187.1 GCA_013298805.1 Cytophagales bacterium
TTTAGTTAAAATGCAAAAATGCCCCATTTTCGCCTAAAAAAGCGTCATTATGGGGCATTTTTCTTTAATAATAGTATATAAGATGCTGAATATCAAACTGTTGGGCATTTGCCAAGTTACCCTATTATAAACATCAAGATTTTCAATTTGAAGAATTAATGGTCTGACTGAGAGTTTCCACAGAACTTTAAACTCAATAAAAAGCCTCTCAAACTTAATTTGAGAGGCTTTTATTATTATAAAATCTATAAAGCCTACAAAGCTCCTGCAATAATCTCTTCCACAACAGATGGGTCGAGTAATGTTGATGTATCGCCTAAGCTACCTATTTCACCTTCGGCAACTTTTCTCAAGATTCTTCGCATAATTTTACCTGAACGTGTTTTTGGTAAACCAGTCACGAACTGAATTTTATCAGGTTTTGCAATTGGTCCGATTACACGAGTAACAGTTGCTAAAATATCTTTACGAGTCAATTCAGAATCGCCCAAATGTTTTTCACAAATCACATAAGCATAAATTCCTTGCCCTTTAACGTCGTGAGGATAACCAACAACGGCTGATTCTACCACGCCTAAGTGCATATTGATAGCATTTTCAACCTCGGCAGTTCCAATACGGTGTCCAGATACATTCATTACATCATCCACACGTCCCGTAATTCTGTAATATCCATCTTCGTCACGTAAACATCCATCTCCTGTGAAATAAAGATTTTTATACGTCGAGAAATACGTCTGAATACAACGCTCATGGTCGCCGTAAGTAGTACGAATAATACCAGGCCAAGGGAATTTAATACATAAATTTCCAGAAACATCGTTACCCAATATTTCATTACCGTTTTCATCTACCAATATTGGTTGAACCCCTGGCAATGGCAATGTTGCGTAAGCAGGTTTTGTTTTGGTAACTCCTGCAATTGGTGAAATCATGATACCACCTGTTTCAGTTTGCCACCATGTATCTACGATTGGGCATTTACCTTTTCCGATATTTTCATTATACCAATTCCATGCTTCTTCGTTGATTGGCTCACCAACTGACCCAAGCGTTTTCAAAGAGCTAAGGTCTTTATTTTCAAGGAATTTATCACCAAATCCCATTAACGAACGAATTGCCGTTGGGGCTGTATAAAGAATGTCAACTTTGTGCTTATCAATTACATCCCAGAAACGACCTGCATCTGGATAAGTAGGTACACCTTCAAACATCAAACTGGTTGCACCATAACATAATGGACCATAAACGATGTAAGAGTGTCCTGTAATCCAACCAATATCAGCAGTACAGAAATGCACTTGTCCAGGTTGATATTGGAAAACATTGGCAAATGTATAAGTTGCATAAACCATATATCCACCGCAAGTATGCACCACACCTTTAGGTTTACCCGTAGAGCCTGATGTATAAAGGATGAACAACATATCTTCAGCATCCATTTCTTCGGCTGGACATTCTGATGAAACAGTTTTTACTTCATTTTCCCACCATACATCACGACCTTTCAACATAGAAACTGGCGTGCGAGTACGAGTAGAGACGATGACTTTTTGAACAGAAGTACACTGAAGCAAAGCATCGTCCACCGTAGCTTTCAAACCAATTTCTTTATTTCCTCTGAAAGAACCATCAGAAGTTACTACAATATTACATTGAGCATCATTGATACGGTCAGCAATTGACTGAGCCGAGAAACCACCAAATACAACTGAGTGAACTGCCCCAATTCTGGCACAAGCCAAAACCGCAATAGCTAACTCAGGAATCATCGGCATATAAATACAAATTCTATCTCCTTTTTTAGCTCCGTGCTTTTTCAAAACATTCGCAAACTGACATACTTTTTGATGTAACATCTTGTATGTCAAAGTGATTGACTCTTCTTCGGGGTCATTAGATTCCCAAATAATGGCAGGTTGGTCGCCACGAGTAGCCAAATGACGGTCGAGGGCATTTTCGGTAATATTCATTTTACCACCCACAAACCATTTGGTATGAGCCTTAGAAAAGTCCCACTCCAAAGTTTTTTTCCAAGGTTTACGCCATTGAAAATTCTGAGCAACTTCCGCCCAAAATCCTTCTGGGTCAGTTACCGATTGATTATAAACTTCTTCGTATTGGTCGAAAGATGAGATTTGTAAATTCATTTTTATGGTACTGTTGGTTTTGATTATCAGTTTTTACCCAAAGGCAAAGTAAATCGTAATTCTAATAGTAAATTTTTATTTCACATTAATTTTCTAAATTGAACGAAATAAATGTGTCAAAAAGTTTTGTATAAAAATAGTTAATAATATGACAGCGATAATAGATAAATAACTTTTACGAAAATCTCTCATTGATTTGGTAGCAACGGAGCCAGATTTCGTCAAAAAATTGATTTCTAAAATTGACATATTTTTGAAAAATTCTAAAAGACAACGTCTGAAAGAGATTATCAATGAAGATTTTAAAGAATATGATGACGTTTTAAAGCATTGGCATGATTGTCTTCAATGCACTCGCTAAGAAAAATACAATTTATTCTCTTTCAAAACATATCCCAAAATTACAACCCAATTCCACACAATCTATCCTTGACTGAAAGTATTACGCTAAAATATTATAGCTTATCTTGCTAAAATAATATCGTCATTATTAACGTACATTTCCTATCTTTCTTTCTATTAATCTTTGTTTTATTTCATCTAAAATTGCGGGGTCATCAATAGTAGAAGGGACAGTAAATGGCACAGCATCAGACAATTGACGAATTACCTTTCTTAAAATTTTTCCTGAGCGAGTTTTAGGTAAACGTTTTACTAAAATAGTGTTCCGATAAAAGGCTACAGCCCCAATTTGGTCACGTATGAGTGCAATAGTTTCTTTTTCGAGGGTATCTTCATCAATTGTTTGTCCATCTTTCAAGACGATAAAACCGATAGGTCTTTGCCCACGTAACTCATCTTCAATTCCTACAACGGCACATTCCGCAACGGCTGGATGAGATGCTATAATCTCTTCCATTTCTCCCGTTGAAAGTCTGTGTCCAGCCACATTAATAACGTCATCAATACGCCCCATTACATATACATATCCCTCTTCATCTATATACCCACCATCACCTGTAAGATAATAACCTTCGAAAGTGCTTAGGTAAGACTCTTTAAAACGGTGATTATCATTCCAAAGTGTTGGTAAACAACCTGGTGCCATTGGCAATTTTATACAAATAAAACCTTCTTCATTGGCTTTTAACTCCTCTCCTGCTTCGTTCAAAATCTTTAATTCAAAACCACAAACTGGTTTTGTAGCCGACCCAACTTTTACAGGAAACTCCTCTACTCCCATCATATTGGCAACAATTCCCCAACCTGTTTCTGTTTGCCACCAGTGGTCAATTACAGGAAGTTGGGAGATTTCTTTTAACCACAATAAAGTCGATGGGTCACAACGCTCACCTGCTACAAAAATACTTTTTAACGAACTGAGGTCGTATTTTTTCATTAATTCTACCTCTGGGTCTTCTTTTCTGATGGCTCTAAACGCCGTTGGTGCAGTAAAGAAACAATCCACTTTATGGTCGGCAATTACTCGCCAAAAAGTCCCAGCATCAGGCGTTCTGATTGGTTTCCCTTCAAAAAATACCGTTGTACATCCGTATAAAAGCGGAGCATAAATAATGTAAGAGTGTCCAACAACCCAACCAATATCCGATGCTGCCCAGAATACATTTCCTGGTTGCACATTATAAATATCTTGCATTGAATAGTGCATTGCAACAGCATGACCACCATTATCTCTCACAATTCCTTTAGGTTTCCCTGTTGTACCAGACGTATAAAGAATATATAATGGGTCAGTTGCATCAACTTCTACACAATCAGCAGGTTCTGCATTATTTTGAAGTTCATTAAAATCTACATCATGCCCATCAATCATACTTGCTTGTGCTTGTGGACGTTGGAATATTACGGCATGATTTGGTTTAAATTCTGCCATTTCAATGGCATGGTCTAACAATGGTTTATAGGGTATTACTTTGTCAAACTCAATTCCACACGATGCTGAAATGATAATTTTTGGTTTGGCATCATCAATTCTAATCGCTAATTCATGCGGTGCAAATCCCCCAAAAACTACCGAGTGAATTGCTCCTAATCTGGCACAAGCCAACATTGCCATTGCTGCCTCAGGCACCATTGGCATATAAATTACAACGGTATCGCCCTTTTCTACGCCAAGACTTTTTAAACCACCTGCCAATTTTGCTACGGCATCACGTAATTCTCTAAACGTATATTTTTTTACAGAATTAGTTGCTGGCGAATCATAAATAAGGGCATCTTGGTCGCCTCTTCCATTTTCGATATGATAATCGAGTGCCAAATAGGCTGTATTTAATTTTCCACCCTCAAACCAGCGATAAAACCCGTGTTCATCTTGTGAAAGGATAGTTTCTGGCTTTTTGAACCAAGCAATTTTTTCTGCTTGTTCTGCCCAAAATTGTTCTTTATTTGTAATGCTATGATTATATTTTTCTTGATATTTCATGATTTCTATTAGGATTTTAAGGAGTGAAAGATTGCTAAAATTAAAAAAAAAGGGAATACCTATCTTAATGAAGTAGGTGCTTTTAGAGATTTCAAAACTTTAGGCTACCAAACCGTTTTCAATCTCTTATTTACTAATTCATTTTACAATACTATCGCTCAATTACTATTTTAAGAAGCTGAGCCAGAAACTACATTTATGGCTAAAGCATTAACTTTTGATACTAAAGTTCGAGTTGAAAAAGGTTTTGTCACGTACAAATCTGCACCAACTGAATATCCTTTTTCCATATCGCTTTCTTTATTTTTAGCACTTAGGAAAACCACTTTTATATGCTCGAAGCGAAGACTATTTTTAACGTGATAACAAACTTCGTAACCATCAACATTTGGCATCATAATATCTAACAAAATGATGGATGGCACTTCTTTCTCAATAATATCCATTGCTTCTGAACCATCACGGGCAATAAAAACCTGATAGCCTTCTTTCTTCATTAGAAATTCTAATGACATCAGAATGCTTGGTTCATCATCAACGATTAAAACTTTTATTAACTCTTTCATTTTTTTGATGTTTTTTCTCGATGTTCGATATTTGTTTTACGACGTTTGGGATTCTTCTGCCAAACATCGTAAAACAAATATCAAAAATCGAAATTCAAAACCTATACTACCGCAATCATAAAGGTGAATTTTGAACCGCTTCCGACTTCGCTTTCTACCCAAATTTGACCGTTATGTAATTCTATAATTTTTTTAGAAATCGCAAGCCCAAGTCCGCTACCTTTAGGTTTTTTGATGGTCTGGTCTTCGGCTTGAAAGAATTTATCAAAAATGAGCCTTTGAAATCTTTTATCAATTCCAGAACCATTATCTTGTACACTTGTATAAATACAGCCTTCGACATAATGTGTTGCAATGATAATTTCACCTTTTTGTGGCTCACAATATTTGATAGCATTTGACAATAGATTGACAACGACTTGCATCAATTTATCACGGTCTGCTTCAAGTCTTGGTGCAAAGCGGTCAGGAATAAAGATTAATTTAATACTTTTCTCTTTGACTTGCTGGTGCAAAGTATCAATCACATCTTTGATAATATCCTGTATATCAACATCTTCTTTATCTAACTTTTGCTTTCCAGATTCATATTTTTCTAAATCTAAAACTTGATTGATTAATCTTCCCAAACGGTCAGACTCTTTGACGACTGTTCCCAAAAAATGTTCTCGTTCATCAGGCTCCATATCTGGATTATCATAGACAATTTCCGACAATGCTCTGATTGAAGTAAGTGGCGTTCTGATTTCGTGGGCAACTGTTGAGAGAAAATCATCTTTCAATTTATCGGTACGTTTCAGAATTTCATTGGCATCTTTGAGTTCAGAAGTGGCTTTTTCTAACTCAACTGATTTCTTTTTCAAGCTTTTATTGGCAGACAACAACTCTTGTGAAGATTTCAGAATGCTAATTACTTCTTCGGTAGAAATTTTCTCTTCTTTTGACACCGATGAAATCATAATCCGAGCCGATGCTGTGCCTACTACTCCTGCTAAAAGTTTTTCAACATAACCTACCAATTTGGGGTCTGCACGGTCATTTTTGGGACTTAAATTATGCTTTTGAGCAAATAAACGCAATATTTTTTCTGAGCGTTTTTCACCAAAAAAATTACTGAGAAGTATCTTGATATCACGAATATACGCTGTTCCACGCCAAATAGCAGATGGCTCTAACTGTTCAGAATACTGAAAAATATCCACAAAAATTACTGCCTGATTATGCTCAATTGACGTTATAGGGCTGTTAATAGAAAAATATAAATAGCAGCCTATGTTGCAAAGCAAACTCCAAAAAAGACAATGTGAAACATTATCCATTCCTTTTAAGCCAAAAAGGGAAAATGGCTTTAAAAATTCAAGTCCAAATAAACCGTGGTCAATAATTGATTGAGGGAAAAAACCAGCCCCCACAATCGAAGGTAATACAAGTGTATAAAACCAAATGACAGAACCTGAAATCAATCCAATTAAAGCTCCTTTTCGATTCCCCGTTTTCCAAAACAATCCTCCTATGATGGCAGGTGTAAATTGGGCAACGGCGGTAAATGATACCATTCCGATAGAAACCAAAGAATAATGTTCGGCAATTGTTTTGTAATATAAATAAGCCAAAAGAAGAACTAATGCAATGGAAGTTCGTCTGATATTGTTGACTAATCCACTCAAATTACCTTGAAATTGTTCTTGAATTTTTTTACTTTTCAAAACAACTGGCATGACTAAGTTATTGGAAATCATAACACTAAGTGCAATGGTTTCAACAATAATCATACTGGTCGCTGCTGAAAATCCTCCGATATAAGTAAGTAAAGTCAATATTTTTTGATTAAACTTTAACGGAATTGCCAATACGTAATTATCAGAATTCACAGCGTTATTGGCAAAAAGTAATTCGCCACCAAGAGCCGTTGGAATCACGAAAATATTGATCAACAACATATACAACGGAAACAGCCACATGGCTTTATCGAGATGCTTTTCATTGACATTTTCAACAACTGCAACTTGAAATTGACGTGGCAAAAACATAACTGCTGACATCGAAAGTAATATATGCCAAAACCACCCTGAAGAGTCTCCTTCCTTATTAAAAACAAATGTTTTTTTCAGTTCAGGAATTAAACTTGCCTTCTGAAATATATCCCCAAAACCATCAAAAACGATATAGGTGACAAAAAATCCAGTGACTAAAAATGCAACTAATTTAATAATTGACTCAGCGGCAATTGCTGTTACCATTCCCTCATGGCGTTCGGTTGAATCTATTTTTCGAGTCCCGAAGATGATGGTAAAAACTGATAAAACTACCGCAATGTAAAATGCTAAATCACCCCAAAATAAATTATCCGCATTTTGGTCGCCCGATGAATGTGCAACAATCAAAAAACTACTTGAAATGGCTTTTAGCTGAATGGCAATGTAAGGCAAAACACCTAAAATACAAATCAATGTAACTAATACACCTAAAGTGGCATTTTTACCATAACGAGATGAAATAAAATCAGCAATTGAGGTGATTCTCTGGACTTTACAAATTCTAATAATTTTCCGTAAAACAATCCACCAGAGCGGCATCATGATGGTTGGTCCAATAAAAACAGTTAAAAACTCTATTCCATTGGTAACAGCACGCCCAACTGAACCGTAAAATGTCCAAGCTGTACAATAAACCGCTAATGAAAGAGAATATATATACGGATTAGTAACTAAACTTTTTCCTTTTTCAGACTGTTTTTCTGCCCAATATGCAATTCCAAAAAGAATTGCCAGATAAAGCAAGGAAACCATAATTAACACTACACTATTCATCTTTTTCGATTTCTTTACTTTCTTTTTTAATTAATCGGAAAATGGTTATAATAAAAAAAATCCAAATGGTGAAAATGTACAAATACAACACAGGTATTCCGTTAACGCTACTTTCACTATTAAAAATTGATAACACTGGAAAAGTAAAAAGTACCAGAAATAAACAACTTACTATCAATAGTTTTTGGTCTTTACGAGTTTCCATTAATATAATTTAGCGTTAAAAGAAAAATTATTACTTATGATTCTTGATTTTAAAACCAGCTAACCAAAGCTTAGGGACTCACAATTTTTGAACAAATTAAGTATTTTTTATTGCTATTTTAATAAAAGAATATCTATACTTGCTAAGTATGTATAGCCAAAAAGAAAATATGCCAAGAATCCAGATTACTCAAAGATTTCTGTGGCATATTTTGCTTAACTCATCTATCCCTAAAACTATGTTTTAGTATTTTAATTAATCTTCAGAATCATATTCTCCTGAAAGAGCATATCTTCCAAAAATTAACAGCCCACCAGTAACGATTGGCGTAAGCACAAGCATTATGATAATACCAAACACTAAATCTTCTTGTTTGCCTGATGCAAATTTTGGAAGACCTAAAACAGCAATTCCAAAGTATGCGGTAGCTAAACCTAAGAGTATCCAAACTACTCCTAATATTTTTTTGATTCCGTTCATTGTTTTTTATGTTTTGACTATCTGAAAGTCTTTTTCGATTTTCAAAAAAATGACTTTCAGATAGTTAAGCTCAAAATAATAATTTTTATTTTCATTTAAAATAATTGAGTGAAGCTGTAAGCATTTAGTAATGCTTAATCACAATTCACTCAATCACTAAATTTCGTTTAGTCTCTGATACTCTTGTCTTCTTTGATATACAATAAACCAATTACAAAACAGATGCCTGCAATAATCATTGGATATTTTAAGCCTTCTAAGTATGGTTGCGTATTTACAATAGCTTGACCTGCTTTTTCTGCTACATCGTTAGCATCTTTAGCTGTTGATACTAAGTAAGTTGCAATTGCTG
>JAAFIU010000415.1 GCA_013298805.1 Cytophagales bacterium
TGATTCACTTTGACAACTAGGACACGATAACATAAAAAGTACAATTTTTAGTTAGTAATTCTTTTCCCCAAATTTAGAAAAAAATTACACTAAAAAACATAAAAGCATTACTTGTTTAACACTACCTCTTTTTTTAACGAAAAAGGTACTCCAATACTTTTAATAGAAATTGTAGCTACACACGATTTAGATAAAAGTAAGATATTTAAGATTGAAAGTATTGGAATTGACACTTTAAAAGTGAAGATTCCAAAATGCTCCAAAGAAGAAATCGAAAACACTTTTTTAACTACTGATAATACAGAATGGGTTTATAATTATGAAAGAGAATCAACTGAATACATACGAATTCCCAAGAGAAGTGTCGACACAATATCATCAATTAATGAATTCCAAAGAAGAATTGTTAAATCAGGGGAATCTTACGAATGCAAAAAGGCAAGAATTAATAATCTTACTCGAAAAATTAATGGATGCTTGGAATCTGAACAATTCAGAAATACTAAAGAAACAATTACAAAAGAGTTACAAAGAGTTGAAGAAAATACAGAAAGAAATAGAATTCGACTCAGAGAACTTCAAGAAGAGTATAAGAGAGAAGTTGAAAAAGAGTTTGAATCAGAAACAGTTAGATTTGAAAATGAGGAAAGAAAGTTTTCAAACAGATTTGGAGAACTGGAAGAAAGATATCTTATCAAAGCAGAAAAACTTAGAGATTCACATAACAACTACGAATCTCCAGACCAAGGAGAAATTGATAGAATTGAAGAAGAACAAAGAGAACGTGGACTTTATGGACTTACAATTGAAGAACGAATGGACGGAATTAGAAGAGAAAAAGAAGGAATCGAAAACTGTATCAAGCACACTTCAAATAAAATTAGAGAGGAAGATGATGATTTCTGGAGAATTGAAGACGAAATACGAGAAATATCTCGAAAAATTATCCGAGAATCAGAAAAATATAGAGAAAATAGAGAACGAATCGAAAGTGAATTTAATCGAAATAGAGAAGACCTTGTTCAAGAATTTGAAAGAAGTGATTTTACAAGAGCATCTTCAATTGGAAAACGCATCAAAGAGATTGTTGACGGAGGAAAACTTCTTAGTATTATCGAACAAGGCACAAGAGATTTCATCGAACTTAGAATCGCTCAAAAACACCTTAAATCGGAAACTTGTAGAGATTGGGCTTGGAGTTGATTTAGAGACCTTTTTGACTAAAATGAGACTAAATATATAAACATATCTATATCATTTTTGCACGTTTTTTAATCGTTCAATTATATCTTTGATTTGTTATAGAATAAAATTCGCATTATCAATCAAAACAAAACCATGAATTTAAAGACCAATCAAGACAAATTTGATATTTTAGATAAGAAAAATGCCGAGGCTTTGTTGGGCGGAGGTGAAAAAAGAATTGAAGCTCAACACAAAAAAGGTAAATTGACTGCTCGTGAGCGTGTTACGCTATTGTTGGATGAAGGAAGTTTTGAAGAAATCGGGAAATTTGTAATGCACCGCTGTAAGGACTTTGGTCTTGACAAAGAATATTACTTAGGTGACGGTGTGGTAACTGGTTACGGAACAATCAATGGTCGTATCGTATATGTATTTGCTCAAGATTTTACGGTTTTTGGTGGTGCATTATCTGAAACTCACGCTGAAAAAATCTGTAAAATTATGGATTTAGCCATGAAAAATGGTGCACCATTAATTGGTTTGAATGATTCGGGTGGTGCAAGAATCCAAGAAGGTGTCATGTCATTGGCAGGTTATGCGGATATTTTCTATAAAAATACTTTAGCTTCGGGGGTAATTCCTCAAATTTCGGCTATCATGGGGCCATGTGCGGGTGGTGCGGTATATTCACCAGCTATTACTGACTTTATTATGATGGTTGAAAATACTTCGTATATGTTCGTGACTGGACCAAACGTGGTAAAAACCGTAACGCACGAAGTAGTAACATCTGAAGAATTGGGTGGTGCTTCAACGCACTCAACCAAGTCGGGAGTAACGCATTTTTCATGTGCCAATGAAGTTACTTGTATCAATGACATCAAGAAATTATTATCATACATTCCGCAAAATTGCGAAGACCAACCGCCATTCCTTCCTTATGAACTTGGTGACGAAGCAAGAGCAAGTTTAGACACCATCATTCCAGAAAATCCGAACCAGCCTTATGACATGAAAGAAGTTATCGACATTATTGCTGATGCTGATTCTTTCTTTGAAGTGCATAAAAATTACGCTGAAAATATTGTGGTAGGTTTTGCTCGTTTGGGTGGAAGAAGTATCGGTATTGTTGCCAATCAACCAGCGGTAATGGCAGGGGTTTTGGATATTCACGCCAGTCAGAAAGCGGCTCGTTTTGTTCGTTTCTGTGACTGTTTCAATGTGCCATTATTAGTATTGGAAGATGTGCCAGGATTTATGCCAGGAACAAACCAAGAGTGGGGCGGAATCATTACGCACGGAGCCAAATTATTGTACGCTTTCTGCGAAGCAACTGTGCCAAGAATAACCGTGATTACTCGTAAAGCCTATGGTGGTGCGTATGACGTAATGAACTCAAAGCACATCGGTGCGGATATGAATTACGCTTGGACATCGGCTGAAATTGCGGTAATGGGTGCAAAAGGAGCGGCTGAAATTATCTTTAAACGAGAAATTGCAGAAGCTGAAAATAAAGACGAAAAATTACAAGAAAAAGTGGATGAATACACCGATAAATTTGCCAATCCATACCGAGCGGCTCATCGTGGATATATCGACGAAGTAATAAAACCTTCTGAAACTCGTCAAAAATTAATGCGTGCTTTCAAAATGTTAGAAACCAAAGTTGCGAATTTGCCAAGAAAAAAACATGGCAATATTCCAT
>JAAFIU010000431.1 GCA_013298805.1 Cytophagales bacterium
GTTTTTCATAGTGTTTCGTTTAAAGAGCTAATAGTTTATTTGTTATTAGATGCTAATTAAGCGAAAAGGTTGCAAACTCGAAATTTAAAAATTGTTAATTAATGCGATGTTTAATATTCGCTTGCTGAGTTTAGGAAATATTTTAAATATTCATTGCCAAATGATACCCAGACAAGAATGCCCCTTCAACATTTCCAATCCCAAAACCATCACCTCCCAAATAAATATTTCGGTTTTCTATTTGGTAAAAAGGTTGTTCATAACGCTTACACGCAAGGCTATAACGCCAACGATGTACTTGTGTAGATACAATATTTCCAGGATTAATCCATTGATTTACAGACAATAACATTTCATGAGCAACTTCTTGTAAATTATCTTCCAAATGTTTTTTGCTAAATGCTGCCGAAGCGTGGATGGTTGCCGTTGGGATTTCGGTAATACCTTTCTGGAAATTATCCGCAATCCATGCAACGGGCTGATTTTCTAAAATAACTCCTCCGCTTGGTATTGCTGTTGCTTGTTTCAATACTGCCATAACCGCAATACAAGGGTCATATTCAATGGAATCAATTACGGATTTATCCTTTTTAGAAAATGTAATTTCTGAAGCATCAAAAAGGTCTATCACTTGCGGAATTGGAATAGTAATGATGAGATTATCAAAATTATATGTATTTCCTGATTCAGTTTTAAGTTCGTTTTTAGAAATCAAAATTACTTTTTCATTCAAGTGAATTGTTAAACCAGTTGCCATTTTCTTGGGAATGGTATTCATTCCTTTTGCACCGATATAACGTACATTCTGACGTTGAGCTAAATGCCATTCTTTTGCAATATTTTCAGTTTGTAAAACAGCAATTAATAATTGAAACTCCGCAGATTTTACCGAAAAATACTGAGCTCCGTGGTCGGCTTTTGCGTTTTCAATAGTTCTGGTGGACATTCTTCCACCTACGCCACGACCTTTATCTAAAATCGTTACTTCGTGTCCTTTTTCTACTAAAACTTTGGCTGCCGAAAGCCCTGCTATTCCTGCCCCGATGATGATGATTTTCAAGATAATTGATTTTAAAATTTAAAATGATAACCGTTTTCGGCATTAGATGTTTTATAAAA
This sequence comes from Cytophagales bacterium, assembly GCA_013298805.1. GTDB lineage: Bacteria > Bacteroidota > Bacteroidia > Cytophagales > Spirosomataceae > Arcicella. The sequence continues at coordinate 1,120 of JAAFIU010000431.1, forward strand.
CAAAAAGAGAACTCTTGCGAAGTTCTCTTTTTGAAAATATAAATGTTCTAAAATGATTAGAAACGAACCTGTAATTGAGCATTAAAGATTGTTCCTAACTGACTAAATTGAGAACCATCATACGTTACATTTGAATAACGACCGTTGAAAGTAATCAAGTTATACTGATTGAAATAGCTATTGCTTGGTACGTTATTATTTGGGTCATAATGAGTTTTAGCACCAGTTTTCAAGTTGATAAAATCCCATGATGGTAATACATTCAATAAGTTATTAGCATTCAACGTAAGAGTTGTTTGTTTCGAGAATGGTATCGTTATTGCTAAATCTGTAACTACCGCTGGAGTGAATTCTGTATCAGTATTATCATCCAATCCATTTTGGTGGAAGTGAGTAGTTCCAAACAAGGTATTATTTAGATTGATACCAATGCCTTTAACCAAATAATTAAAACCTAAAATTGCTTTGTATTTAGGGCGAGAAGAGAACAATAAGGCTTCTTGTGTTCTATCAAAAATTGATTTCCCTGCATCTGCAATCAATTTAGGATTATTAATTGAAGTATATTTATTCTCGAATGTGTAATTACCAGCTAAATTAATATTTAATTTGCCTTGTCCAAGTGCTATATTTTTTTGAGAAATAACAAAGTCTAAACCAGATGTAGTTGTATTTAAGGCATTTGCAAAGAAACTCACTGCCACAATACCATTGCTATTCAAAATATTATCCAAAGCTGTATTTCCTGCTGAAGTTCCTGAGATTTCAGAACCCAAAACAATACGGTCATTTACTTGAATGTTATAATAGTCTAAAGTAACACTCAAATTTCTCGTAGGATTTAACCCTAAACCAAGCGTAAAGTTTGTTGATTTTTCAGCCGTTAATTTTGGTACACCCAAAGCAAATGCTTGTGGACTTACGTTATTTACGATACCTTTTGTTTGAATTCCTTTACCCGGAACAAAACTTGCTTGTGCTAATTGTTGATAAATTTGGTGCAAAGTTGGTGCTCTGAAACCAGTTGAGTATGAACCACGAAGCGTGATTTTATCACTGATTTTATAACGAGAACTTAACTTATAAACCATTGTACTACCAAAATCACTATATTGCTCTGCACGAACAGTTCCATTTACCAAGAATTTATCCGTAATGTCATAAGATAAATCTACGTAACCACCAAAGTTAAAACGGCTATTAGAACCTGCGTTGTTTGGTGTTGTTCCTGGGAATGAATCTGCACCAGTACCCACATAAGATGCTGTATCACCTACAAATACAGTAAAAGTTTCAGCACGGAATTCTGAACCAAAAGCAACATTCAATTTATCACTTACTGATTTAGAAATATCAATGTTTCCTACATTATGTGAGAATTCGTATCCACCTGGTTTGAAATAAGT
>JAAFIU010000215.1 GCA_013298805.1 Cytophagales bacterium
ATTTGTGCTTGCATTTATACTCCTCACGTGGGTCTGATATTTCCGAAAAATATTCGCTTATCTTTGTCATTTGTTGCAAAAATAAGCATTTCCCCTTTTCTAATAATTCTCATGCGTTTGCCCTATCAAAAATTATGTCCCAAGAAAAGTTAGTAAAATACCTCCAACAAGTTTTACCTATGCCTATTGATAAGGCTGTACAAATTGCCGAAACATTTAAGTTTAAATTCGTTCCGAAAAATACGTTTTTGATTGAAGAAGGAAAAGTTTGTAACATATCCTATTTTATAGAAGAAGGTTACGCCAGAATGTATACTTTTGATACAGAAGGCAAAGATGTGACAACAGCTTTATATTCAAATTGTATGTTTGCCAATGATTTTTATTCTTTTTTCAAACGGATTCCTTCTCCCGAAAATTTACAAACAATCTCAGACTGTAAAACTTGGTATTTGTCATTTGACGATTTACAAAAGAATTTCCATTCCATTCCAGAATTTAGAGAATTTGGTAGGATGTTACTCATTAATAATCATGCGTCTTTGAAACAACGAATGTTATCAATGATTCAGCAAACTGGCGAACAACGTTACGCACATTTAATGGAAACTCATCCCGAAATTCTCCAAAATGTTCCACTAAAAAATATTGCATCGTATTTGGGCGTAACTGATACCTCCTTGAGCAGAATAAGAAGAGATTTTGCTACAAAAAACTAAACTTGTCTTATGTCAAGTAGTTTCAAAATTTCAAGTAATAATTTTGGATTATTGTTTAACCAAATTATTATTCACGATGGAAAACTACTTTTCAAACGTACCTACTTGGGTTTCTTTACTATTTATCCCAACTTTTCCGATAACGATTTATTTCGTTTCACAAATAATTAAGCGTGGAGCAATTGATGCCGAATTACCTCAAAAACAAGTCAACAATATTCAATTAGGAATTTGGGGATTCTTCACTATTTATCTGACTTACACCTTTCTACTTTCAATCACAGGATTTTTAAGTGAAAATACTTTACCGCCAAGAGTTCTCCTTTTTACGGCTATTCCGCTTTTGATATTTCTTTTTGGCTTCATTTTTAATAAACCTCTTTACTTGAAAATCTTAGATAAAATTCCATTAGCATCCTTGATAAGAATTCATATTTTCAGATTTGTAGGTATATTTTTTCTAATATCTGCTTACTATAAAGTTTTGCCTGCTCAATTCGCACTTTTGGCGGGCATTGGAGATATTTTAACGGCTATCGGGGCGATATTTATTTCGAAATGGGTTATTGAGAAGAAATCTTGGAGTGGAAAAGCAGCCTTAATTTGGAATATCTTTGGCTTTTGGGATATTGTTTCCGTAATTATTTCTGCCATTGTAACCACTAAAAATTCCTTAGAAAACAGCACACAAAGTGTTATTGAAATTACAAAAATACCTTTCGTTTGGATTCCTGCATTCGCACCTGCGGTTATTATATTCTTACATATTTCAATTTTTATGAAGTTGAAAAGGGAGAGATAAATGTAAGAAAGTTGATAAAATTTAGGATTGACAAATTTTAAATTTTATCAATCCTAAATTTAACAGTTAACACAATCGACTACGCATCTTTCTTCTTCCAAAAGTAATAAACAGGAATACCCAACGCTACAATTCCCACGCCAATCCACGATGGTACGGGTTTGTAAATCAGCAAATTAACACAAAGTGCTGTGGCGAAAAGCAAATAAATGGCTGGAATTAGGGGATAACCAAAAGCTTTATATGGACGTGGCGTATTCGGTTGTTTTTTACGAAGAATGAAAACGCCCGCAATCGTTAGTATGTAAAATACCAAAATAGCAAAAACAGTATAGTCTAATAAATCTCCATAAGTACCTGACAAACAAAGCAAACAAGCCCACGCACATTGCATCAATAACGACGATGCAGGCACTCCTTTTTCGTTCAATTCTCCAGCTTTTTTGAAGAAAAGTTTATCTTTTGCCATCGCATAATACACTCTCGCACCCGACAAAATGATTCCGTTATTGCATCCAAAAGTAGAAATCATGATAAAAATTGCCATAATAATGGTAGCAGGATTGCCAAAAATCATTTCTGCCGCAGCTGTACCCACACGGTCGTTGGTTGCCCACATAATACCACGCCCCAATGTATCAGCCGCATTTGGATGCCCTTGAACAGGCAATAACATCAAGTACGCAATATTTGCCAAAATGTACAGAAAACTAACCGTTAAAGTCCCGTAAAGCAAACTCAACGGAATGTCTCTTTTGGGATTTTTCATTTCCCCTGCCGTGTAAGTAACGTTGTTCCAAGCAGATGATGAAAATAATGGACCAATTAAAGCTAAACCCATTGCCGACCACAAACCAATACCCGAAAGGTATTCATAATCAATGATTTTTCCTTTTTCCCAAATAATTTTTACAGGACTCCAAAAGTCAATATTGTTGATTGCCCACATTCCTTTTTGTGGATTTAAGCCCACAATAATTCCGACAACTGCTAAACCTAATAACGCACCAATTTTAGTTACCGTAAAAATCAATTGAACCAATTTGGCATTTTTAACGCCCTGAATATTGATAAAAGTCAACAACATAATCAGGGCAATCGCCAATAATTGCTGGGTATTGAAAATCAAGAAACTATGTTCAGTTCCAATATAATCAGGTAAAAGTACACCTGTGTATTTGGCAAAAGCCACGGCAACCGCCGCAATTGTTCCCGTTTCAATCACCAAAAAGGTAGTCCAACCAAAGAGGAAACCAACTAATGGATTATATGCTTCTCGCAGATAAACGTATTGACCGCCTGCTTTGGGCATCATTCCCGCCAATTCACCGTAAGAGAGAGCTGATATTAAGGTAATAATTCCCGTAATAATCCAAGTGAGAAGTAAATAACCAGGCGAGCCTAAGTTTCGGGTAACATCAGCGGAAACAATAAAAATACCAGAGCCAATCATCGAGCCAATCACAATCATGGTGGCATCGGTGAGAGATAATTCTTTTTTTAGTTCTTGAGGATTTGATGAAGTAGTTTTTTCCTGCATATTAGGGGTTATTTTTTGTGTATAACAAACATAACGAATTAGGCTCGAAATCCCAAAATTGAGAGGTTTACGTCAATACTTATCCATCAAATCCATGCCTACTTAAAAGTTATCAAAAAGAATAGCCAACCCTTTGAGAGAGTTGGCTATTTTAGGCATCATTTACTTGTACATTATTGTTCAAAAACTATTTTACGATAAATATCCGCTAAAGAAATACTTGCATCTTCAACGGTTATCGAATCTTCAAGGCTATAAAAATCTTGATTTATCCAAGCATTCGGGTTTTCAGAGCGAATAAAAGTAGATACACTTACTTTTTGCGGATTCACATAAATAACTTGTTGAAGGCTTTCAATTAGCTTATATTCTGGTAATTTTTCCGATAAATCAAAGGCTTTTGTGGCAGGAGAAAGCACCTCCACAATAATATACGGATTGGTAATTATCGCCGTGGAATTTCCTTTAAAAACTGGATTTCCTTTCACTATCATAACGTCTGGCATATAATATCCACCCTCAAATTTGGAAATTTGTACGCCTGAGTTACTTCCGAGTATGTCAAAAAAATCAGAATCCTTTTGACTAAATAATTGATATAACAACGCTATTAATGTAGCGGTTATTTTTTCATGCCAGTATGGTGCTAAACCCATTGTTATAATTTCATTTTCGTGGTATTCTACCTTGAAAGGTAATTCTTCTGCCAAAGCAAAATAATCATCTTTTGAGGCAGGAATACGCACTAATTTTTGCGTAGTCACTTCCGACAAAATGGTTTCTTTTATGTTTTTATCAATAACCATAGCCATATTTTTTATCAAATATAAGGAATTTCGCTAATCTTTTAACTTCGCAATGGGCGTAAGTATCACTTTTCTGAACTCCACTTCTGAGCCTTCAGCTTGTAACGCAATATGCCCTTTCTGTGTGGTTGCATTATAGCCATAATTCACTAAATCTCCATTTACCCAAACTTTCACTTTGTCTTTCAAACACTGAACAATCATGATGTTCCACTCGCCTAAGGGCTTTTCTGAATCATCGGTAAGATTATGAATTTGTCTTTCTTTACCATCAACCGAACCCCAATTTTCTTTTGGACCCGAACGGTGTTTTTCCATATCAGGAACGGTAATATCTTCGCCGATACACCAAAAATCGCCCGCATTTTCGTGCATTAACTGAGTTTCAATTGATTTTGGAAACATGTCATAAAGTACTCTTGACGTTGAAGCGTGAACCAACACACCACAATTTCCAGGTTTTCCCGCAAAACGATATTGAACTTCTAATTCATAATTTTCGTAAATGGCATCGGTAATTATATGTCCTTGCGGATTGGCTAAACTCACCAAATAACCATTTCTGATAATGAAAGGGCTTTTTACATTTGGTTTTCCGTCCATCGCAGGTACGTCAATATGCCAACCAGTGAAATCTTTGCCATTGAAAAGACTCTTAGATTTGGTCTTTTGTTGAGCATTTAAGTTTGCGAAACTGCTGATTATTAAGAGAATGAGGAATATTTCCTTTGTTTTCATGTTGCTTTTAAAAAATACATTATTATTTGAGGACTAAAAGTACAACGGGCTTTAGCCCGTTAAAAATACAATTATCCAAATACATGGAATATGTTTACGAAAATTTACAGGCTAAAGCCTATGGTACTTTTACTCATCACAACCAATTGGCGCTCCTGGAGGTAATTCTTTGTGAACTGCCACTTTTGCCGCCGAGGGATTTTTCATTCTTTCCAAAGCGTAATCCAAATGAGCTTGATAATCTGCATCTTTGACCGTTTTCTTGGTTTCTTCTAAATAAGTTTTTAATTCTCTTAAGGCTTTTCCACAAACTGCTTTTACTTGATAATTTGCCGTTTCGTTGGTACTCAAAGCCATTAAATGCGTTAAGACAATTTGTTCCGTTTGAAATTGCACTTTACGATTCAATCCTTGATTTTTAGCCGCTTTGAAGGTTTTATCTAACACTTGCGTAATCATTTCTTCCAAACCTAAACCACCATTTCTTGCTTCGTATTCAATCATGCGAGAAGCACGTTCAGGATGAAATAAAAATTGTAATGGAAAATCTGCTGCCGATTCTGCCGCCGCCAATGGGTCGAATGCTAAACCTGTCCGTTTTTTAAACAATTCTCTCGATTGCATATATCCCGCTGGACGTGGAGGAATTAAGGAAATAATATTTTCTGGCAAAGTCAAAAAGTCAGCCGAAAGACATTTTAAGGCAGTTTCTAAAGCTTTTTGTTGGGTTTCTTTTGAAACGGCTTTGGTAGAAAATTGTCCATCGCCACGGACTGCATAATGATAATCCATTGAACCAACTAATTTAGAAACGGCTTCAATTTGATAACGATGAATGTTGTAAAGTGGTACTAAAGCATCTTCCAAAAATGCCATCGGAATGCCCGTTCTAATCGTTTTTTCGCCAAAACTTTTAAGTCCTTTTTCTCTAACTTTTATCAAATTTTCTAATTCATCGACTGGATTTTTTCCACCGTCCCACAAATGAGCCGTTGGACTCACAGAACCCGCCGAACGAGCATCTTGGTCGGTCAAAAATAACAATCCTTTATCGTGCGAATCCTTCAAAATTTTATTCAAAGCCACTTTTTCGTCCGTTCCTTTTGGGAAATCTTGATAACCGTAAGTAATCGAAACTTTATCCCATTCTCCAATTCCTATGGCGTAGGCATCGCTTAAATCCACTTCGCCTTTCGCATCTAATTTCACGGTTGGGTGCGGGTAATCCATCACCGAACCACGACTGTTGATACTGGCGGTATAATTGTGCATTAAACCCAATGTATGCCCAACTTCATGAGCCGCCAATTGACGCAAACGAGCCAAAGCCATTTTGAGCATCGGGTCTTTTTCGGTATCAAGTTTTTGACCATTTTCAAAAGGTGAAAGTAAACCTTGGGCAATCAAATAATCTTGACGAACCCGCAACGAACCTAAACTCACGTGTCCTTTGATGATTTCGCCCGTGCGTGGGTCAGTCACAGAAGCACCATACGACCACCCACGAGTAGAACGGTGAACCCAGTTGATAACATTATAGCGGCAATCCATCGGGTCGGCATCATCGGGCAATAATTTTACTTGGAAGGCATTTTTATAACCTGCCGCCTCAAACGCCTGATTCCACCAAGCCGTTCCGTCCATCAAAGCCGAGCGAATTGGTTCGGGCGTTCCGTTGTCCAAATAGTAAATAATGGGCTTAACGGCTTCCGAAATTTTAGCCGTTGGGTCTTTTTTCTTCAAACGGTGACGGATAATAAAATACTTTTCAATCGGTTCGCTCACGGGCGTTGCGTAATCCATGTATCCCAAAGCATTGAAACTTGAACGTGGATCAAAAACTCGCTTTTCAAATTGATTATCAGGTAATTGCACAAAGCTATGATGAACTCGCAAGGTAATCGCATCCGAACTTGGCGTTACCGATTTTACGAAATTTCCCGCATCGCTTCCGCCCGTGAAAGTCAAGGTAACTTCAAATTCAGAATTTAACGGAAAGTTTTTGGTACGAGCAAAATACATCGCCGAACGTGATTTATCGGGAGCGTAACTTCCTTGTTTGGTATCTTTCAAACGGTCGGGAATGCCCATGGGGTCGTTCATTAAAAAATCGGTTGCATCTACCAAATATTTGCCATTTTCTTCGGCTTCAACGGTGAAACCCCAAAGCGTAGACTGCGCAAAAGATTGTTCGATGGCACGTTTTTCATTGGCATCATTGGTGATGGCACGGTACCTCAAATTGGGTTGAATGAGCATAATTTTGCGTCCAACTTTGTTGAAAAATACCACCTTTTCATCGCCTAAAAGTCCACGGTCGAGACCAATATCATTGGAACCCAAACCCGCAGGAAGTGATGAAACGTACAAGAAATCTTGATTGAGAGAAGAAATTTCAAGCCAAATTTTACCCGAATCTTCATCCCAATAAAAAGGCATAAAACCGTCATATTTCTTCAAATTAGCCGTTTTTTCGGAAATGGATGGGAGTTTTTGAGCAAATCCTTGCAAGGAAATTAACAATACACAGAGGAATAATAGTTTTTTCATAAATGCTAATTTTGTTGATTTGTTTGTTAATGTGATTTTTGGTTTTGGTTTTGGTTACGATTTATACGGAAATTTACGGAAGTCGTCCTTTTGAAGGACGACTTCCGTGTTCGACTATTCCAACAACGCCCAGAGCGCTTACCGATAAGCGTCACTCGGCAAGAGCCGAGCGACTGCGGGAGCCTTCATTCAAGAACAATTTGAATGGGTAGTTAGTACCGAAATATTAGTAGAATATGAGGAGATTTTGACAAATTTATGTGGTTTTATTTATTTTTTGTTTCGACTTTTATTCGATTCTTTTGTAAAATAATTTGAACAAAAAGGGAAACAACAATTGTAAGAAAGAGATATTTAACATTGAAGCTGTTTAAACTTTTGAAAAATATTCCCAAATAAGTGAGAATTTTGTGGTGCTAAATCATAAAATATCACAAAATGGGAATACTTAGTAAAAATACTATCGAAACGTGGATTTTGCCACA
>JAAFIU010000147.1 GCA_013298805.1 Cytophagales bacterium
TGCTTGAAATCACGGATATTGCCGTTTGGGATGAGCAACGCCGTTTGGTTGAAACCGACTATCGTACTGCCAGATTAGCCGAAAATAGTGTATTGAAGGCACTCAAAAATCTTAAAACTTTAGAAACTGAGTCAATCCGTAGAAATGTAAATTGGACTGACGACGACCAAAATCTTCTTCGCAAACTTTTCTTGGATGGCATCTTGCCTGATACCGAATTCCAGTCGTACCTTCGTAGCACAAAACATACTTTTGATGAAGATTTAGCCTTAGTTCAGTATCTTGTAAAGACTTTTGTTTTGAAACATCATTCTATTGCAGATTATTTTGAAGAAAAAGACTTAAATTGGGGCGAAAATAAGGATGTTCTTAAAAGTATGATTGTGAAAACTTTTAAGATTACCAGTATTGAGGAACTTGCGTTGCAACCTTTAGCCATGAACTGGGAAGATGATAAATTGTATTTCGTTGACCTTTTCAATAATGTGTTAGACAATGAAGAATCTTACGAAAAAATCATCTTAGACCAAACCCAAAATTGGGAAGGCGACCGTTTAGCAATGACCGATTTATTGATTCTGAAATTAGGTTTAGCCGAAATGATTCACTTTTCGAGTATTCCCGTAAAAGTTTCCATAAACGAATATATTGAATTAGCAAAGAATTATTCAACACCAAAATCTGGACAATTTGTCAATGGTCTTTTGGATGTACTTTCTCAGAAATTACAAAAAGAGAATATTATACGAAAATCTGGACGTGGTTTGATTGATAATAAATAAACAGTTAGCAGTAAACAGTTAACAGTAATCATAAAGAAGCAAATCTTGAAAATTAAGTCAAATTATTGGAACTTACCTTTTCAAATCCCACTTCATTTTAACTGATAACTGATAACTGATAACTGATAACTGATAACTGATAACTGATAATGAGCAAATCATCAAAAACATTTTTGGCATTTATGACAGGTGCCGCAGTGGGTTCAATCTTAGGGATTTTGTATGCCCCAGACAAAGGCGAGAATACTCGTAACAAATTGTTCTATCAACTTCAAAAATACAGAGACCAATTACAGGGCTTAATTTCTGATTTGATTGAAGGAAAAGAAATTCCAGAAACAATGGCGAAGTCGGAAGGTAAAAAAGTGGTAAATGAAGCTCGTGAAAAAGCAGAAAGACTTTTGGAAGACGTAGAAAGCATGATGAGCCAAATTAAGGCGAAAGCGTAATACATTAAACAATGAAAAAAGTATTAATATTAGCCTTGTCATTTGCTGTCTTTGTTGCTTGTGAAAACAAACAACGCACTGATGCACAAACACTTGAAGAAAGGCAAAAAGCACTTCAACCAACTGATGATAAATTTCCAGTAATGGCAATTGATACACCAACGGTTGATTTAGGGAAAATCTCGGAAGGAGATACGGTAATGCACGTCTATAATTTCAAAAATACTGGCAATATGCCATTGGTATTGAGTAATGTTAGTGCTTCGTGCGGTTGTACAACTCCTTCGTATTCAAAAGAACCAGTTGCCCCAGGCAATAAAGGTTTTATTACAGTGAGATTCAACAGTAAAGGAAAAGATGGCAAATTGCATAAAACCATAACTGCCTATGCGAATACCAAACCAGCAGAAAATATGGTTTCATTCAAAATAGAAGTATTACCCAAAAAATAGAATAGGTACACGGTGAACGGTTCACGGTGAAGTTTATAAAATCTCAATTTAAACAAAATGTACAACAGTATTTTATTACAAGGATTAGGCGGAAGCGGAGCTTCTTCAATATTTTTAATCGGAGGAATGTTCGTAATCATGTATTTTTTCATGATTCGTCCACAACAAAAAAAGCAAAAAGAACAACAAGCTTATATTGAAGCTTTGAAAGCTGGCGATAAGGTAATAACTATCGGAGGATTACAAGGTACAGTTGTTACAATACGTGAAAAAACAGTTGTGTTAGAAGTTGATGCCAACAAAGGAGTAAGAATGGTTTTCTTGAAAACGGCTGTCTCAAAAGATTCATCTTCACAAATTGCAGAATAGTTTTCTTCAAGTTTAAGTTTTCTAAAAGTTAGTCTAACTTTTAGAAAACTTAAACTTCTTTAACTCCCTTCCCATGAAAACTGCTACTTCAAAAACCGACATTAAAGCCATTTTTATAAGTCTTTTGGCAGCCATTATTTTTTGGATAATGAATGCCTTAAATAAAGATGGCTACTCGCAAAAAATGTCGTTTCCCCTAAAATTTTCGTATAACGATTCTCTTTATATTCCTACTCAACCTCTTCCCGAAAAAATATCAGTAAATGTATCAGGCAACGGTTGGAATCTCTTGCGTAAAGCTTTTGCTTTAGATATCACGCCAGTAAAATATTCAGTAGAAAAACCTCTGAAAACCAAATACTTAAATACAGGTTCATTGACAGATTCGCTTTCTGAATATATCAAAGATGTAAAAGTGAATTACGTAGTTGCCGACCGTTTTGATTTAGAATTTGACCGTAAAGTTTCCAAACAATTTACCGTAAAAGTAGATAGTGTTTCAATTCCTTTGAAAGAACACTATGTGATTTCGAGTTTGATAAATGTGAATCCTCGTACTGTTACGCTTGAAGGCCCAGAGTCTGTTTTAGAAGGTATGGGGAGTACCATCTACGTAAAAATTCCAGGGAAAAGACTACAAGATAATTTTGATGACGAGATAAAATTGCCAATCTCTCAAAACCCACTTATTAAGCCAAGTAAAGACCGAGTAGCCGTAAGTTTTGAGGTTTCAGAACTTCTTAAATAATGGATTTCCATGCAAAAAATCATTGGAATTACGGGTGGAATTGGCTCGGGGAAAAGTCTCGTATGTAAGGTTTTTTCTATTTTGGGAGTACCCATTTATGATGCCGATTCAAGAGCTAAATTATTGATGAACAATGATTTAGAGATGAAAGATTCAATCCAAAAACTTCTTGGAGAGCAGGCGTACACGTCTTCGGGCGAATACAACCGTGTGTGGGTAGCCTCACAAGTTTTCAATAATCCAGAATTATTAAAGCAACTCAATGCCATTGTGCATCCAAGAGTTCGTCAAGATTCCCAATCGTGGATTCAAAAATATCCTAAAGCTCCTTTTTTACTCTATGAAGCTGCTTTGATGAAAGCCGCTGGTGACGGCAATTTCTTCGATAAAGTAATCGTTGTAAATGCTCCTATTGTCCTCAGAATCAAACGAGTGCAACAACGAGACAAACGCACTGAACAAGAAATTAAAGACATCATTGCTCGACAAATTTCTGATGAAGAAAGACTTTCATTTGCTGATTACATCATAGAAAATGATGAAAAACATCCTGTTTTAGAGCAGGTTTTGGGTTTGTATCGGGAGATTGGTAAAATATAAGAATAAATCAAAAAGGCTTTTGGAGAAATCCAAAAGCCTTTTTTCTTACTCACTCATTCACAATTCACACAATCACTCATTGAACAATTAAGCATGAATCGCACGATTTTCAGTTGCTGCTAAACAAGCCTCTTTCATCGCTTCTGTGTATGTTGGGTGTGCGTGCGACATACGAGCTACGTCTTCTGCACTTGCACGGTATTCCATTGCCACCACTGCCTCCGCAATCATATCTGCTGCTCTTGCACCAATGATATGAACGCCTAAAATTTCGTCAGTTGCTTTATCTGCTAATACTTTCACTAAACCATCAGTATCCATTGAAGCCGTAGCACGTCCCAATGCTTTGAAAGGAAATGAGCCAGCTTTATAAGCAATACCAGCCGTTTTTAATTCTTCTTCTGTTTTACCAACTGAAGCTACTTCTGGCCATGTATAAACAACACCAGGAATCAAATTATAATTGATATGTGGTTTTTGTCCTGCAATAGTTTCAGCTACAAAAACACCCTCTTCTTCTGCTTTGTGAGCCAACATAGCACCACGAACTACGTCGCCGATGGCATAAATATTAGGTACATTTGTTTGTAACGTATGTTCATCCACAACAACTTTACCTCTATCTACGGTAACACCTGCACCTTCTAAGTTCAAGCCTTCTGTAAACGGACGACGACCAATACAAACCAAAACATAATCACCCGAAATAGTTACTTGTTCGTCTTTTGAGTTTGTCGCTGTAACCGTTACATTATCACCGTTATTTACAACGTTGGTAACTTTATGTTGGAAGAAAAATTCAGCTTTAAGTTCTTTTTTCAAACTCTTTTGCAATTCTTTTCCCATCGTTTTATCCATCGTTGGAATCATTGAATCCGCAAATTCTACAAAGCTAACTTTTGCACCCAGACGACCATAAACAGAACCTAATTCAGCTCCAATAACGCCCGCACCGATAACGATAAGGTGTTTCGGTACTTCTTGTAAGTTTAATGCCTCAGTAGAAGTGATAACACGCTTTTTATCAACTGGAATAAATGGCAATGCTGTCGGTTTTGAACCCGTTGCAATAATTACGTTTTTAGCCGTCAAATCTTCCGAAGTACCATCAGCTTTGGTTACTTTAATGGTGTTTTTGTCCACAAAAGAGCCTAAACCATTGTACGTCGTGATTTTATTCTTTTTCATCAAAAACGTAATCCCATCGTTCATTTTCTTCACAACGCCAGTCTTGCGACTAATCATTTGCTCCATATTGATTTTTGGAGCAGAAATCTCAATTCCATGTTCTGCAAAAGAATGAGAAGCATTGAAGAAATGTTCAGAAGAATCTAAAAGTGCTTTTGAAGGAATACAGCCAACATTTAGGCAAGTTCCACCCAAAACACTGTATTTTTCGATAAGAGCAGTTTTCATGCCCAATTGAGCTGAACGAATGGCGGCAACATAACCCCCTGGGCCCGAACCGATTACTATTACGTCGTATTGCATATTTAAGTATTATGTATCAGATACTAAGTATTAAGAAATTGCTTAATACATTTTTAATTCTAAAATTCTTACGGTGAAAACTATTCTTTAGGTCTTTTGAAAAGTGTGACAACTTTGCTGGTTTCAGAACCGCTGTCAAATATGCCAATTCCTTTTTCTTCAACAGGAAAAGCGGATACTAATTCCCAATGGTCATCGCCTAACTCGTTCAATTTATTGACCCAAATTTCAGGATTATCGTTAATACTGAAAGTACGTCTCATATATTCCCATTTCATAATTTTGTAGAGTTTAATTAGTTCCTATCAACAATTTCAGATTCACCGTCACCATCAATATCAAATCCAATTCTACGAAATTCACTTTGAGATTTTAAAGAGCCTATTTTTTTGAAAATAAAAGATACTTGAACGGTTGTACCACTCGAATTAATGGAAGTCGTATTCACTAATTCCCATCCTTCAGAGCCAAACTGAGCGAGCATATTGTTAACTTCTTTGGCATCAAGTCCGAATTTCCCTTTTCCACTTGCATCAAAAAGAGTAGGACTTAAATCTGCTATAACGGTAAGGTAATCCCATTTAATTAGGTTCATTTTTAAGATATAGTTATTTCTGATTTTATGAAGTCGATACAGATTTTGTTGTTTTGGAAGAAATCTAAACCTAACATTCCATCATATTCTGGATAAATACCATTTGCAGCAAAATTATACGTGCAAATTTCAAAACTTGAAATGTCAATTCCCAAACAATGAAAATTCTTGATTTTTACATACTGAGCTTCAAGAATACCACTGGCTGTTTCAAATTCTGTGTGTCCATAAAAATCTCCAAATGTGTATCTCAACATAAACAGAGAGTTATAGTCAATAATCGTTTTTGATGCACCTGTATCAACAATCAATCGGATTTTTTAGTTGTCAACTAAAACATCTTCTAAAATAATTATATCTTTTCGTTCAGTAGTTATAAATTTATATATCCTCATAGGAGATAACGTTTTTTCGGAAAAATGCCTGTAAAAACGGTTGTTGCAGTAGCAAAATTATCCCACCAGTTTGGTCTATTACTTACAATGTGGCTTTTGTCTTTATTGTGCATGATTACTATCCCTGATAAAATATCGGTATCTGTATATTCAGGATTTCCCAAAAGTACCCATTCATCTGGAAAGAGCTTTTTTATTGCTTCAAAACTCAAAACTTGATTTTCCATAATTTTTTGAGGTGTAGGTTTTAGGGGGCAGTATTTAAACTAAATCCTAACCCCTAAAACCTAATTACTATGCTAAACATCCAACAGTAAACGAGTTGGGTCTTCCAATAATTGCTTTAATCTTACCAAGAATGAAACTGATTCTTTTCCGTCAATAATTCTATGGTCGTAAGAAAGAGCAAGGTACATGATTGGGCGAACAACAATTTGTCCATCCATAACAACTGCACGCTCAACGATGTTGTGCATTCCCAAAATAGCTACTTGTGGAGCATTAATAATTGGTGTCGAAAGCATCGAACCAAAAATACCACCATTTGTAATTGTGAATGTTCCACCTGACATTTCTTGTAAAGTCAACTTATTGTTTTTAGCCAAAGTAGCCAAACGAACAACTTCGCCTTCAATGCCTGCTAATGATAAGTTTTCAGCATTTCTGATAACAGGAACGACTAAACCTTTTGGAGCAGATACTGCAATTGAAATATCACAGAAATCATTGTAAACAATTTCTTCACCATCGATAGAAGCATTCACCGCAGGGAATTCTTTCAAGGCAACACAAACTGCTTTTGTGAAGAACGACATAAAGCCTAAGCCAACGCCATGTTTCTCTTTGAATTTATCCTTATATTTTCCACGTAAATCCATGATTGGCTTCATGTCAACTTCGTTGAAAGTTGTCAACATTGCCGTTTCATTTTTTACTTGAACTAAACGACGAGCCACTGTTTTACGAAGTGAAGTCATTTTTTCACGACGTTGATTACGATTTCCTGACGCTGAAACAACTGCTTGAGTTGGAGCAACCGCAGGAGCAGAAGGTGTTGCAACTGGAGCTGGTTTAACGGCAGCATTAGCATCTTCTTTGGTGATACGTCCGCCTACGCCTGTACCTGATACTGAACTTGCATCGATACCTTTTTCTGCTAAAGCTTTAGCAGCGGCAGGAGAAGCGTGTCCCGCAGCATAATTTCCTGTTTGTGAAGCAGAAGCAGGAGTTTGTGGAGCTGCTGCTACTGGAGCGGCACTTGGAGTGCTTGCACCTGCACCAACAGTAATAGTTGCCACTACTGCACCAATTGGTAAAACTGAACCTTCAGACGCTACAATATGAAGAACACCTGCTGTTTCAGCAGGAAGTTCAAAAGTTGCTTTATCTGATTCTAATTCACATAAAACTTCATCCATTTTCACAGAATCTCCTTCTTTTTTGCTCCAAGTAGAAATGGTTACTTCTGTGATTGATTCACCAACCGCAGGAACTTTAATTTCAATTACTTGACTTGCAGTAGCAACTGGTGCTGCTGGAGTTTCAGCCACGGGAGCTGGGGCAGGACTTGGTGTTGCTACTGGTGCGGCAGGAGCCGAGCTTGCACTTGTACCAGAAGTTTCAATAATACAGATTACTGCACCGATTGGTAAAGTTTCACCTTCTTTGGCAACGATTTTCAAGACTCCTTCTGCTTCAGCAGGAAGTTCAAACGTAGCTTTGTCTGATTCTAATTCACACAAAACTTCATCCATTTTTACTACATCGCCATCTTTTTTATTCCAAGTAGCGATGGTTACTTCGGTTATTGATTCGCCTACTGGCGGAACTTTCATTTCAATTGCCATATCTCGATTTCGGATTTTGGATTTCGGATTGCAGATTCTCTAATTTCCACAACACGATTTTAACTTTATAATATGATTTTATGAGATTACGAAAATACTTTCGTTTGATACTAAGCAAAAGCTCTATCAACTAATTCTGCTTGTTCGATATTATGAATTTTTAAGAAACCCGTTGCTGGTGATGCCGATTTTTTACGAGCCACCAAGCTATCAAATGGTTTCCAACCAAATTCACGAATAACAAATGACCAATACCCCATGTTTTCTGGTTCTTCTTGTACCCATAAAACTTTTGCTTTTGGATATTTGTCAAGTTCCGCTTGAACTTTTGTGGCTGGGAATGGGTGTAATTGTTCTACACGCACAATAGCTACATCAGTACGGTTTTCTTTTTCTTGTCTTTCCAACAAATCAAAATAAACCTTTCCTGTACAAAGTAATACTTTTTTCACCTTCTTCGCATCAACGAAATTATCTCCGTAAACCTCTTGGAATGAACCATCAATGAACTCAGAGATTGGTGACATTACTTTTGGATGACGGAATAAAGATTTTGGTGACATTGTAACCAATGGCTTACGGAAGTTCCAAGCTAATTGACGACGTAATGCGTGGAAAATATTCGCTGGCGTTGTCAAGTTTGTTACAATGATATTCTCTTCTGCTGCCAATTGTAAGAAACGTTCTGGACGAGCATTTGAGTGTTCTGGTCCTTGACCTTCGTATCCGTGTGGCAATTGCATCACCAAACCGTTCATTGTTCCCCACTTAGACTCTTGTGAAGAAATAAACTGGTCAATCATCGTTTGAGCTCCGTTGGCGAAATCTCCAAATTGTGCTTCCCAAATAACTAAAGCATCTGGATGAGCTAAAGCATAACCAAATTCAAAACCAAGTACGGCATATTCAGACAATAACGAGTTATAAATCTGTAAGAATTCTTGGTCTGGTTGGATATGATTTAAAGAAATATATGATTCATTCGTGTTGGCATCATGCAACACTGCATGACGGTGCGAGAACGTACCTCTTTGCACGTCTTGGCCCGATACACGAACTGATTTTCCTTCTACTAATAATGAACCATAAGCCAATGCTTCAGCAGTTGCCCAGTTCAATGCTCCATTATCAAAATATGCTTTTCTATCTGAAAGAACTTTTTCGATTTGTTTCAACGCCGTGAATCCTTCTGGTAACTTAGAAAGTGAAGCCGCAATTTTATCAATCGTTTCTTTTGAAATGCCTGTTTTGGGTGAGTTCTCAAAATCAGAAGATTCTGCATAATTTAATTCTGCCCAACGGTTATCCAATTTTAATGGATGATATTCTGGACGAATTTTTTGCTTGATTAAATCTAAACGAGCTTGTAACTCAGCTTTGAAATGACTGTCCATTTCAGCCGCTAATTGAGCATCAATATCACCACGAGCAATCAATTTTTGGGTGTATAGCTCTCTTGGATTTAAGTGATTTGTGATGTTTGCGTACAAAGTAGGCTGAGTGAAACGTGGTTCGTCAGACTCATTATGACCATTTCTACGGTAACAAACCATATCAATAAATACATCACGATTGAATTGCTGACGGAATTCTGCTGCCATTTTAGAAACAAAAACTACTGCTTCTGGGTCGTCTCCATTTACGTGGAAAACGGGAGCATCAATAATTTTTGCAACGTCTGTACAGTATATAGAAGAACGAGCATCTTCAAAGTCAGTGGTAAAACCTACTTGGTTATTGATGACAAAGTGAATTGTTCCACCTACTTCATAACCTTTCAATTTAGCCATTTGTGTAACTTCATACACAATACCTTGACCAGCTACGGCAGCATCTCCGTGAATTAAAATTGGAAGAATTCTGTCGTAATCTCCTTCGTAGTGAACATCGGCTCTGGCCCTACAAAAACCTTCTACTAATGGATTTACTGCTTCAAGGTGAGATGGGTTTGGTGCTAACTTCAATGAGATTTCAACGCCCGAAGGAGTGATATGTTTTGAAGAATAACCCAAGTGATATTTCACGTCACCGTCGCCATGAATTTGGTCAGGAAGATTTCCTTCAAAACCATCAAAAATAGCGTCGTAAGATTTGTGCATGATGTTGGCAAGAACGTTTAAACGTCCACGGTGAGCCATACCGATCATAGCTTCTTGAACGCCTAACTCAGCCGAACGGTTGATGATTGCATCAAGAGCAGGGATGGTACTTTCGCCACCTTCCAAACCAAATCTTTTTTGACCTAAGTATTTAGTACCCAAGAAGTTTTCGAAAACGACAGCTTCGTTGAGTTTTTCTAAAATCTGCTTTTTCTCGTCAATCGAAGGATTGAAAGCCAATGCTTCTTTTTCGATTTTGGCACGTAACCATTCCTTTACTTCTGGCTCACGAATATACGCATATTCAAAACCTACTGAACCCGCATAAATCTTGTTAAGAGATTCAAGGATTGTACGTAATGAAACAGCACCAATTCCTAAGAAATTTCCTGCTTGGAATTTAGTGTCTAAATCTGCGTCTGAAAGAGCATAGTCTTTCAAATCTAAGCGAGGCTGACGGTTTTTACGTTCACGAATAGGGTTGGTTTTAGCCATCAAGTGTCCACGAGAACGGAACGCTTTGATAAGACTAATAACTGCCATCTCTTTCTGAATCATTGAAGAATCAGCGGGTGCAGAAGCAACATTCGCTTGCCCGTTAGATGAGCCACTCCATGCAGCGTGAAAATCAAACCCTTTAAAGAAGTTTTGCCAACTGATATCTACCGAATTGGGGTCTTGCAGGTACGATTCATAAAGGTCAGAAATCGCTGCGGTATCGGCGTTAGCAATGTATGAAAATTGATCCATTATAATTTTTACGTTAATCTTCGTCGATTTTACGTTTTATTTTCAAGAATGTTTTACAAAGGGCAAAGTTAAGCTATGCTTTTAAAATAAAGCATATATTTTATTTGTTTTTTACTATAATTTTGTCAAATTTATATAGTTGGAAAAATATCATTTTAAAAAGATTTAATTTCTTGGTAAAATACAAAATAAACATAGTTCATTACTTGTTTTTTTTGTTTTCCTAATTTTCCT
>JAAFIU010000173.1 GCA_013298805.1 Cytophagales bacterium
TACCGATGCTTTTAGGTAAGTTATAGGTCAACTGAATGTTTTTGATACGGAAATACGAACCATCTTCAATAAAATAGCTTGAAGGACGGCTACTTATTTGGTCGTTAGCATCCATAATTGGTACAGTACCACCTTTATTTGTTGGCTGCCAAGCTTCGTATAATGCACGCTTAGAACGGTTGCCTTGGAATGTATTGAAATCTGAGAAGTAACGAGTATAGTTGAATACGCTATTTCCCTGAGTCCCGTTCATAAATACGGTTAAGTCAAATGCTTTATAACCGAGGTTTAAGTTCAAACCATATACAAAATCTGGGTGTGGACTTCCTATAACTGTACGGTCGCTATCGTCAATTTTGCCATCGCCATTAATATCTGCAATTTTAAATTTACCTGCTTTATTATATCCATCAGCATAAGGAGCCCATGCTTTTGCTTCTTCGTCAGACTGGAAGATACCTAATACTTTATAGCCAAAGAAAGATGAAATTGGCAAACCTGCTTGTGTAAGTGTTACAGCTGGTACACGAGAGCTATTACCAAAATATCTTGTGTTTGGACTTGCATCTAATTTATCTACATTGTTACGATATGAAGAAATATTTGCTCCGACACTGTAACGGAAATTTCCAACTGAATTTTTATAGTTCAAACCAAAGTCAATACCTTTATTAGTCATTTGACCAACGTTCAAGGCAGGAGCAGACGCATCACCTGCTGTAAATGTAATCGGTACTGTAAACAACATATCCGACGTTGTACGAGTCCAGAAATCTAACTCAAAAATCAATTTACTGTTAAGTAATGCAGCATCAATACCTATGTTAGTAGAAGTAGTAGATTCCCATTTTGCATTTGGATTACCAAATCTTTGAGCATCGTAACCAATAGCTGGTGTAATTTGGCTACCGTCAATTGGATAACCTGCGTGGAAAATATCAGAACGGTAAGTAGTATAAGCATTGTAATCACCAATTTTTTGGTTACCTGTTTTACCCCAACCAAAACGTAATTTCAAATCATTTACTACTGGCAATTGTTCTTTCATGAATTTCTCTTCAGATAAACGCCACCCTAAACTTACCGCAGGGAATAATGCACTACGAGAAGCACTCAAGAAACGTGAAGAAGCATCATTACGAAGAATAAACTGAACCAAATACTTATTATCAAAAGCATAGTTGATTTTTCCGAATTGTGACCAAAGGGTAAAATCATCATTTACACCGCCGTAATTAGACACTTTTGTAGGGTCTCCTAAATCCAAATAACTAATGATTGGATTTGTTTCAAAAGCATAACCATTTCTACCTGCTCCGAAAGTTTCTCTAAAACGCTTGATAGATTCTAAACCAACATAAGCATCAAATTTGTGAACTGTCTTAAATGTTTTGCTGTAAGACAATGTGTTCTGCCAAGTCCACTGATAATCCGTAATATTTTGAGAAGTTGAACCATTATTGAAACTACCTTCTACGTATTCTGGGTTGGCACGACCAATATATAATCCACGCTCGCCAGTTAAGTCAATACCAAAACTTGTTTTAGCAGTTAAACCTGGAATAATGTCAAATTCAGCATACGCATTACCGAAAGTTCTCAAACGATAAGTATGATTATCTTTTTCACGATAAAGCGTAGCGTAAGGGTTTGAATTGTTACCTAAGTTTTCACCACGGCTACCCGCAAAGTTTCCTGCAATATCATAAATTGGCAATAATGGGTGGTGCTTGTAAGAACCAGAAACTGCATTTTGCTCTTGGTTGTTACCAAAACCACCCTGTCTGTTATCAAAAGATACTGTGAAGTTTTCACCAACTCTTAAACGCTTGTTGATTGCTGAGAATTCAGTGTTGGCACGTAAAGTATAACGCTCATAACCAATGAATTTTACAACCCCTTGCTGATTGAAATAACCCAATGAAAGTGCGTAACGACCATTTTCAGTACCACCCGAAGCATTTAATTGATAGTTTTGGATTGGAGCAGTTTGTGTTACTGCTTTCCACCAATCAGTATCCGCAGACTTCGTGATTGCGTAAATATTATCGGGCGTTAATGAGTATAATTTAGGGTCAACTGCCGTAGTTCCTTCTTTTCCTCTACTCGGAAATACGTAATCTGGAATAGTAACTTCACCATTTGCTCCGAATGTATATTGTCCGTGAGATGGTGTTTTCCCAGCATATTTATCAGCCAAATACAAATACTGTCCTAATTCTTTGGCGTTCAAAGCTTGAACATCTTCAGATGCTTTCTGAGAACCATAGTAGCTACTAAATGTGATTTTTGGAATACCTGCTTTTCCTTTTTTAGTAGTGATGATAACAACACCATTACCCGCACGAGAACCATAGATTGAAGCAGAAGAAGCATCTTTCAAAATCTGGATTGTCTCAATGTCATTAGGGTTTAAGTTTCCTTGATTTTCAGTTGGCACACCATCAATAACGAACAATGGGTCGTTATTACCAATTGTACCAAAACCACGAATACGAACGGTTGCATTACCACCCGGAGTTGCATCGTTCACGATACTCAAACCTGAAGCACGACCTTGTAACTGCTGTGCAAAAGTAGTAGCAGGAACAGACTGCAAATCTTTAGCGTTCACAGTTGTTACCGCACCCGTAATATCTCTTTTTGATTGAGAACCGTAACCCGTTACAACAACTTCTTCTAAAGCTGAAATATCCTCGGTCATTGTTACGCCAATATTTGATTGAGAACCTACTTTTACCTCTCTTGGCGTATATCCAATCGAAGTAATAACCAATACATCATTGGCACTTTTTACATTAATAGCAAATTCTCCATTAGCTCCAGTTGAAATACCCGTTTGTGTACCCTTCACTAATACCGATGCACCAGGAATTCCTTGTCCATCCACTCCTGAGACTTTACCTGTTACACGTCTATCCTGTGCAGAGGCATAAAAACTCAGAAAAGTGAGCAATAAAAAAATACTTTGTCGTAAATGTTTATTTTTCATAAAGTTGTTAAGTTAAAAATGAGAAAATTGGTAAAATTTTAAATGTGTTTTGAATTATTATTTGAAAAATACTATCGTATAAATAAAGCCTATTGAATTGAATTCAGTAGAGAATTTGGTACTATACTTTGGCTGAAAATCATGTAATGATATCAGTTAACGTCCTACATTTTTTAAACGTTATTAACTACAAGGCAATTAGAATAATCAAAATGCTGAATTGCTTATGAAGAGTTCTTAATTATACTTAAATATTTAAGAAAAAGGTCTTTGAGGAAGTCTTTAAGAGTCTCAATAATAATTATGTGATAATAAATATATCGTCAAAAGTTTTATAAATTAACCTTATTGTTCATAAAGCCTTTGCTTAAATTTTTAGATTGATTTATAAGAAAAATAATAGTAAAACTGATTTACAGTCTTCTTAATATGGTTTTCTACTTCAGATATTAGGAACAAAAATAATTGTATATTTTTTGGGGAATTATTCATATTGTATCATTATTTCAGCAAATTGTTACATTTTATTTAGATAAAAGATTAGCTCAACAATTAAAATTGTGTCGAATAAACACACTTATTGCACTGTTTAATAAGTTAATTTAACTTTCGGAAAATTCTCCAATCCAAGACTTTAGCATAAACATTGTAGTTATTGAATCTACCTAAGTTTTAATACTCAATCATTCACATTATTTTTTCTTGAACTTTTCCGCTAAAACTTTCATAAAATATCCTCCAACAACACTTCTTGCTTGAAACCCAACCATCTTACCCGTTTTGGTTTCGTGCCAATCACTTATTGGTACTCTCGAAGATGTTTGAGTAGCATAAGCGTATATTGGATTGATGAAAGTTTCAAAATCTTTTGGGTTACTTGCCAGTACGGAAGTCCAAATCACCCAGTCAGATTTTGTGTAAGTCGCACGACTATCAAGTGGTAACCCAAACTTATTTTGTTTGGTCAAATAATATTTCACTTCGGTATCAAATACTGACTTAGGAAAGTAGTTAAGGTTCATAACTTTATCCCAAACCAAATTATATTTCTGACTCCACGTTCCTTTTTTATCAAAAGTCAAAGCATAATGGTTTCCGTCTTTTGCCATTTCCATCCACTTGGTCACGAAGTCTTTTGTTATAGCATCGTATTTTTCGTAAATGGCAGTTTCGCCCATTTGCTTAGCTAATTGGGTATAAGTTTCAAGTGCCACAATCGCTTTAGCTGAAAGGTTGATATTACGTGCAAGATGACCCGCAAAATCATCTGTACAAAGTTGATTAGCAGGGTCAAAACCTTCTTTCACTAAGAAATCTGCCCAAATATTCATCGTTTTCCAATGTTTTTTGGCATATTCATTACTGCCTTCTGCTTTACAAATGGCGGCTACTAAAATCATCATGTTGCCACATTCTTCCACAGGCATATCTTCGCCGTAGGTTTGTCCATTGGCAAGCGGGTATGTTCCTAAATCATGGGCAGGAAATGGTTTTGCCCATTTCCCACTCTCACTGTAATAAAAAACTCCGTTTAACATTCCCTTCATTAAGTCGGGATTGTATATCAGGAATAGCGGTGCTGAGGGGTAGGTTACGTCAACCGTATTGATAGAACCATTACTAAAATTTTCTTTGGAGAGAAAAAGAATTTCTCCTGATGGACTTTTAACTAATTTATGAGCTGCAATACATTGACGATAAGCTAATTCACAGAGTTTTGCGTATTTTACTCCGCCAGCCTTGAAGGCATCCTTGTAAATTGTCTGATTAATAAACTCACATTGTTTGATGATTGAAGTGTAATTCTGAGCCGCTAATGATAATTGTTGTTCGATGGTCGAACCATTTTCTTTCCACCAAGGCAAAAGGTTTTTTCCGAAATATTGAATTGAATATACGTCATCATAAGCAAGCATAATAACTTGTTCTTTCGAGGTACTATTTACTTTACCCATATCCACAATGGTATTCAAAGTCAAGCGTTTACCTTCTGAAATATCTGCATCTGTGGTTTGAAAAGGATTGGTGTTTTCATTGGAAGAAATTGACTGCGTTACATTCGTAGCAGTAGGCGTTGCCACATACATATATCCCCAATCAATGCGAATATCGTCTCCCTTTTTCTGTAAAATAGGTTGTTCAACAGTTCCTGCTTTCAGAATACTTAAATTATTTTCGGTGTATTTTTTAGCAGAAATAAGTTGCGATTCATGATTAGTGGCGATGTCGGTAGAAGCCCCAAAGTACAACTGAACATTGTGAGATTTGCTATC
This sequence comes from Cytophagales bacterium, assembly GCA_013298805.1. Lineage (GTDB taxonomy): Bacteria > Bacteroidota > Bacteroidia > Cytophagales > Spirosomataceae > Arcicella. Next base: position 5,266 of record JAAFIU010000173.1, read on the forward strand.
GTTAGACTTCACCTTTGCACTCACATAAGATACTGGACGAGCCAAAACATCAAGGTTGTTGATTAGTAAAGGAGATGTAAACGTAAGCGAAAGGTTAACCTTTCCACAAGTAAATTCGTAATGTGTTTGTGTAGCATTTAGCTTCACGCTTTTTTGTTGAGCAAGTTGTATTTTAGTGTCGCTGATAGGAATACTTTTTTCAACAATTCCAACATCCAACAGAGCATCTCCACCCGTATTAATGACGTGAATTGCCAATACATTTTGTCCTTTTTTCAACTTGCTTTTCATCTCATTAGAAAAAGGCAAATACAGATATTTCCCTGCACAGCAACCTGCATCATAAATCAAATCTCCATTCAGATAAACTTTCACAAGGTCATCGTGTTGAAGCTTTAAAATAGGTTCTTTCAAATTAAGATTTTCAAGATTAAAAACTCTTCTCATCCAAATATCTTTGGTGAGCCACAATGTCTTTGAAATACCTGTTCTATTACCAAATGGAGCATTGCCACTCTTCCACTGAGTGTCGTCATAATTTAGATTTGTCCAGTCTCCCGAAGGTTCAGTTTCGGTATATTTTGCGACATAATTAACATCATCTCCTGCGGGTAATATGTTGTTATAACTTAGACCTTTTGCACCCATAAAACGAAACATTTCGCCATCCACTTTCAGTACCCCCATCAAAGAATGGTCAGTACCAGACCAGTGTTTGGTTGGAGATTCGTTAAGTTTATCGGTTGTTGACCAAATGCTAAAATATGGATCGTGGGTTATTAACGGAAATGCAGGAGCTTTTGTGTTTTGAGCAAAGGAAGATAGAGTTACTTTGGTTAAAAGAAATGCTACTAAAATTATTTTTCTCATTTGGAGGATTTGTAGGTAGTGGAGTACATTTAAACAATTATTTTGATTTTGGATTGATTATCTATATTTTGATTTACTCATCCCTAATGCCCAAATACTAACTCATACTTAAATGTCAATTTAAGGAAAATTTAAGAAATGTGGGGCTAAGGCTAACCCCACCTTCTTTCACTATACCCAATCTTTATATCTGTAAACTCTATAAAGTAAAAACCACAATTAAAATATTACTATTTTGATTTTGAATTAAAATATCCTTACACTTGAACACAAAATTATACTTTCCATTTTTGAGAATTAATGCAAAAAATATCATTAATTCCACATATTGTTTCATTTTATATTGCCTAAGTAATATTCTCTTAACTTTATATGATAATTTCGAACTTCACTATCTCCAAACCCTTTCAAACCTTTTGAAAAGCTATCAATATATTTCAGCTATGATAAGAGCAATAATTGTTGTATTACTTTGTACTTCAAACATCGTGGCTCAACCCTATTTTTTTAGGCATTATCAAGTAGAGAATGGACTTTCAAACAATGCTATTTATTGTAGTACCCAAGATAAAAATGGATTTATGTGGTTTGGTACAAAAGATGGGCTAAACCGATTCGATGGTTATCATTTTAAAACATATAAAACGGATAACCCTAAAAATTCATTAACGCCCGATTTAATATATTGCATTTCTCCTGACAAACTGGGTACATTATGGGTGGGAAGTTCTAAAGGCTTGTATCATTTTAATTACTCAAAAGAGCGTTTAGAGTCTTTCATAGATACCCTCAAGGAAGTAAAATGCGTACAAATAGACCATAAATATCAAATTTGGTTTATCTCTCAGTTTACGTTATTTCGTTATGACTTTCAACATAGAAAACTGACAAAATTTCCAACATCAAAGTACTTTTCTGCATCATCGCTTTCTATGGATGTAAATGGGCAAATTTGGGTAGGTACAAGAGATGGCTTTCTACAAAAGTTTGATGCTAATACTCAAACCTTTAAGGCTTATGATGTTTTTTCGCATTCAGGAAAAGTTTCATCTAAACTTATTCAGACAATTTGCTGCCTTGGTGAAGAAACTATTTATGTAGGCACTGTTAATCAAGGTCTAAAGAAATTTGACATTTCTTCCAGTACCTACGATGATGTCTTGATTTTTAATGCTTCCAAAAACATCATTCACGTCCGTGATATTAAACCTTTTGCTACCAATGAACTATGGCTTGCAACGGAGTCAGGTATTTTTATTCTTAATACACTGACCAAAGAATTCACTAATATCCGAAAGAAATTCCTTGACCCATTTTCGCTTACAGATAATGCGGTATATTCACTTTGTAAGGATAATGAAGGTGGTATTTGGGCAGGAACTTTTTTTGGAGGAGTAAATTATTACTCTAAAAGAAATGCACTTTTTGAAAAATACTTTGCCGATAATTCAAAAAAATCACTGAGTGGCAATGTTATTAGAGAGATTTGTCCAGACCGTTTTGGAAATATTTGGATAGGTACAGAAGATGCTGGTTTGAATAAACTCAACCCAAAAACAGGTATGATTACTCAGTTTATCCCCAACGGAGAAAAATACAGTATTGCCTATACAAACATTCAGGGTTTATTAAATATTGGTAATGATTTATGGATTGGCACATTTGAGCATGGGCTTGATATTATGGACATTAAAACTGGAAAAATCAAAAAGCACTTTAATGCAGGCTCAGGAAAGTATGATTTAAAAAGCAATTTCATTGTCAATATTTTTCAAACAAAATCAGGAGATATTTTCGTTGGTACAGCTCGTTCTTTGCTAAAGTACAACGCCAAAGTTGATGGTTTTGAGATAGCTAAAGAACCACCTATCAGTAGCTTTACTACCTCAATAATAGAAGATAGCCAAAAAACTATCTGGATAGGCACTGATAAAGGTGTGTATTTTTATGAACCTTCGACCCAAAAAAGAGGGCATTTTTTCAATAAACCTCAAAACCCAAATTCATTAACTAATAATAATATAAATGCTATCATAGAAGATAGCCAGCAATGCTTATGGTTTTCGACAGAAGGTGGTGGTGTTTGTAAATTAAGTAAAGATAGAAAAACCATTACAACACTCACTACAAAAGATGGATTACCAAGCAATTTTGTATTGAAAGTTTTAGAAGCCAACAATAAAACCCTGTGGATAGCCACTTCTCGTGGATTAGTCAATTTTAATCCCATTAATAAACGAATTGTTACTTATACTCGTGATAATGGTTTGTTAAGCGACCAATTTAATTATAATTCGGGTTATAAAGACCCCAGTGGAAGGATGTATTTTGGGAGCGTAAAAGGAATGGTTACTTTCAATCCGCAAGACGTTTTACAAGCCATCGTCAAAGCTCCCATCTACATTACTGATTTTTGGGTCGAAAATAAAGAACAGACCATTGGTATGGAAAATTCTTTCCTCCAGAAATCTATTATTTATACTGATGAAATCACCTTACCGCATGACAAATCTTCGTTTAGTATGGATTTTACAGTGTTGAGTTATTATTCTCCAGAGATGACAACTTTCAGTTATTTCATGCAAGGTCTGGACAAGGAATGGACAGAAATTAAACCCAATAGAAAAGTATATTTTACTAACCTTTCTCCAGGGAAGTATATATTCAATTTAAAAGCATCAGTCAACGGAAGTCATACCACTGAAGAAAGACAATTAGCAATCACCATTTTATCTCCTTGGTGGGCAACTCTGGGAGCATATATTCTATATTCTATTATTTTAATCGCAATTATTTACAACGTATTCGTGAGTTATCATATTATTATTGAAGACAAAAAAGAGAAAGAAGTTTATGAAGCAAAGATAGATTTTTTCACTAATTTGGCTCATGAAATCAGAACACCTCTAACGCTGATAAAAGGCCCTATTGAAAATTTATTGGAGCAAGTTGTCGATGTTCCCGAAATTAAAGAAGACCTCGTTTTGATGGAAAGAAACACCAATCGTCTGATTTTACTCGTAACCCAAATCTTAGATTTTAGAAAAGTTGAAACCAAGAGTTTTAACATTGATTTCAACAAGCACAATATTACTCAACTATTAAAGGAGTCATACTTAAACTTCACACCGCTTGCCAAAAAAAGGAAACTCATCTACACCATTGAACATCCACAAGAAGATGTTTATGCTTTTGTTGATGAAGAAGCATTGAATAAAATATTTAGCAACCTTTTTAATAATGCTATAAAATTTGCCCTAAAAGAAGTTTCGGTTAGAGTACTACCAATTAATGAGAATTCGATTAATTATACCATTGAATTTGAGAACGATGGCTCAAAAATTCCATTTGAAAAAAAGGAAAAAATCTTTGAACCATTTTATAGATTAAAAGAAGCTAAACAAGA
>JAAFIU010000296.1 GCA_013298805.1 Cytophagales bacterium
TTTAGCACCGTATCGTTATCAAATGATTGGAATTGAATCTAAATATGATTTGATGTCGTCTATTTTTGGAACTTACGGAGAGATGAATAATTCGTGGTCGGGCGATGATGTAAGAGGATTCTCGAAAATTGTTTCTAATCAGACGATGATTCATCGGAAGGTGACTGAGTATGCGAATAAATAGTCTGGGCGACCCCGTCTGAATTTGGATTCTTTGGATTTGAGGATTTTTTGGATTTTGGACTCAAATTTTTAATCCAAAAAATCCACTAATCTGGCGAATCCAAATTCAGACAGAAAGGGTAGTGAAATTATTTGTACCTTTATCTATCAAATATAAATTTTGAAAAGATGACTAATGCAATAAATGCTTATGATAGTTTAGCCGATTTTATGGTTTCTCTCGACCCTGTGAAGGTATTGGGTTTTCATGCTCCGAAGAACATTCAAGAACGGGTGGAAGAACTTTTAGAAAGGCAACAGGAATCTCCTTTGGCATTTTCTGAAAAGGAAGAATTGGAGCATTATATGATTTTAGAACATATTGTTAGGCTTGCTAAATCTCGGGCAAGGTTACAAATTTCTGAAAAATAAGGATGAGTCAGAAAATACCCGAAGCATTACGCAGAGAAGTAGCATCTCGTGCGAAATATCATTGTGAATATTGCCGTAGATTAGAAACAGACTCATTTATTCGCTATCAAACTGACCATATAATCAGTAGAAAACACGGAGGATTGACAGTCTTTGAAAATTTAGCCCATTCTTGTCCAATTTGTAATAATGCCAAAGGAAGTGATTTATCAACCGTCCTTGATGGTGAAACTATTATCCGATTATTTCATCCTCGAAAAGATAATTGGTTTGAGCATTTTGGGATAGAAGACGGTTTCTTGATTCCAATAACAGATATTGGGGCTGCTACCATCAAATTACTAAAACTCAATGATTTTGAACGAGTTTTGGAGAGAATAGATTTGATTAAAGCTGGATTGTATCCATAGAATTTAAAAAATGAAAAACATAAAAATAGGAATAATAGGCGGTGCAGGATATACAGGAGGCGAATTACTCAGAATTTTAATCCATCACCCCGAAGCAGAAATAGTTTACGTAAACTCAAAATCGCAAGTAGGGAAACCTGTTTACAATACGCATACTGATTTATTAGGCGATACAGATTTACTCTTCTCTGACGACTTACATACAAACGTTGATGTTATTTTTCTTTGCTCTGGACACGGAGAATCTAAGAAATTTTTAGCGGCAAATCCCGAATTTCAATCGGTTAAAATCGTTGATTTAAGTACCGATTACCGTGACCAATCGGAAGGCTTTGTGTATGGTTTGGCAGAATTACAACGTGATAAAATTCGTCAGGCAACTCATATTGCTAACCCAGGATGTTTTGCAACTTCCATTGAATTGGCATTATTGCCTTTGGCTTCAGCAGGATTGATTCACGATGATGTTCATGTGTCGGCGGTTACGGGTTCTACGGGGGCGGGTCAAAGCCTTTCACCAACGGGGCATTTTTCTTGGAGAAGCAATAACATTTCCATTTACAAAGCCTTCACGCATCAGCATTTAACGGAAATCGGCATGGTGATTTCTTCATTTAATGGAGCAAATCCTACCGTTAATTTTATTCCCTATCGTGGTACTTTTACCCGAGGAATTATGGCAAATGTTTATACCAAATTTTCGGGAACGTTAGAGGAAGCCAAAACACTTTACCGAAACTATTATGCTGAACACCCTTTTACACACATAAGCGATTTGCCAGTGGACGTAAAACAGGTAGTTAATACCAACAAGTGTTTAATCTCTTTAGAAGTTCAAGACGGTAATTTACTGATAACCAGCATCATTGATAACCTCACTAAAGGAGCGTCAGGACAAGCCGTTCAGAATATGAATTTGATGTTTGGACTTGATGAAAAGACTGGCTTAGGACTAAAATCTGTTGGAATGTAAAAAACTGAAACACGTGTTTCATAATTCATCAACAAAAATGCAAAAACCATTATTATTATTATTCCTACTACTCAACTCGCTAATTTTCAATAGTTTAGGTCAAGATAAAAAACCGTACAGTCGCAAAGGTGAATATTACGTTTTCTGGGGCTATAACCGTTCAGAATACGCAAAGTCGGATATTTCGTTCCATGGAAAAGGCTATGATTTTACCCTGAAGGACGTGGTAGCCTATGATTTGCCCATTCCATTTAGTACGGAAGAATATTTCGATATAACTCGCTTGTCAATTCCACAATATAATTTTCGAGTAGGTTATTTCTTCAATGACCATTGGGCGGTTTCTTTTGGTTCAGACCACATGAAGTATGTAATGGTTAATGACCAACCCACCACCATTACGGGGCATATTTCAGCTCAGGTTTCCGACCCTGCCATTGACGTAAACCCTGCTTACGTAGGCGACTATAACAATACGCCTTTTGTGATTAACTCAAAGGATTTCTTAGTCTATGAACATACCGATGGATTCAATTACGCTCATTTTGAAATTGACCGATATGATAAACTTTGGAAAGCAAAAAATAATATTCAAGGTGTTGATTGGCTCGTGGGTGTGGGGGCAGGAGCTTTGATTCCAAGAACGGATGCCCACCTCTTTACGATTGGCAGAAATAATCACTTTAACTTTGCAGGCTACGGATTTTCTGCCAAAACTGGTTTAAGATTTGACCTTTCTCGAAGGTTTTTCTTCCAAACGGATTTTATGGGAGGATTTGTCCGTCTAAACAATGTTCATACCACTGGCAGAGACGACCAAGATTACGCTCAACAAAGCATTTGGTTCGGTCAGTTTTATGGAGCATTGGGTTATAAATTTGGAAGACATCGAAATAAGTAAAATGTCTGAATTAAGATTAATGGATTTCGGGATTTTTAGGATGTGTTTTACTGATAAAAAATCATATTGGAAATCCTAAAATCCATTAATCCTCTAATCCTAATTCAGACAAAAATACACAAAAAAAGTGCTGATAGCCAAAAGCTGACAGCCAATAGCCATAGATACAATGAATCTTTTTAATGTATATCCACTTTACGACATTACCCCTGTAAAAGCTCAAGGAAGCAAACTTTGGGATAAAAATGGCGTAGAATATCTTGACCTTTACGGAGGTCATGCCGTAATTTCAATTGGACATTCGCATCCGCATTATGTTCAAAAATTAACCGAGCAACTAAGCAATTTAGGGTTTTATTCAAACTCTGTAAATATTCCGATTCAGCAAGAATTAGCCACCAAATTAGGCGAACTTTCGGGCTATGACGACTACGAACTTTTCCTTTGTAATTCGGGAGCAGAAGCCAACGAAAATGCTTTAAAATTAGCGTCTTTCTTCAACGGTCGTAAAAAAGTAATTGCTTTCTCAAAAGCCTTTCACGGAAGAACAGCAGGAGCAGTTGCCGTAACCGACAACAAAGCTATCATTGCTCCCATTAATTACGATGAACACGTAACTTTTTTACCTTTCAACGATGTTGAGGCACTCAAAGAAAACATCACAGACGAAATCTGTGCGGTTATTGTGGAAGGAATTCAAGGAGTTGGCGGCATTAATGTTGCTTCTGACGAATTCTTGAAGACTGCTCGTGAAATGTGTGATAAAACAGGAGCAATTTTAATTTTGGATTCGGTGCAATGTGGATACGGACGTTCGGGAAAATTCTTCTCGCATGATTTCTCAGGAATTCGTCCCGACATTATGACCACTGCTAAAGGAATGGGTAATGGTTTTCCGATTGGTGGCGTGTTGATTGCTCCAAAATTCAAAGCAAAGTTTGGAATGTTAGGAACAACTTTTGGAGGAAATCATTTAGCTTGTGCTGCTGCCGTAGCGGTTTTAGATGTAATGAAAGAAGAAAATTTACTGGAAAATGCAACCAAAATGGGCGCATATCTTTTTGAGAATCTAAAAGGAATTTCAGGTATTAAAGAATTACGTGGACGTGGTTTAATGATTGGAATTGAATTTGAAAATCCTGTGGATAAAATAAGAGATTCTTTATTATTTGACCACAAGATTTTCTGTGGATACGCTGGTAAAAATACCCTTAGACTTTTACCAAGTTTGGGCTTAGGACAAGCTGAATGTGATAAATTCTTAGAAGCCTTAAAACAGGTACAAGGATAAAACGTAAAAGGGTAAACGACAATAATTCGTTTACCCTTTTTACTCACTCAATATATTGAACTATCTACTTCTTCGTCTAAAATTTTAGTAATTATTTTTTTCCATATAACGGCTTCTTCTTTACTGATTTTCTTTTCTATTGAATGTTCAGATTTACTAACATTTTGTAGTCTTTTGTAAGTTAAACTATTAGTAATTGATTCGTTTTTCCATAAATTAATTGTAGTATTTTCCCCTTCGGAAGTTTCCCCTCGAAAATGTCTTGCCAGTAATATATAGTCTATTTTTAACATTAGGGCTAATCCAAATTTCTTTTATGAAAATAAAACACTACCAAGCATATTAATTTATTTAACGAATTTAATTAACCGTTTATATAATTTAATTACCCGTTTATATAATTAAAGACTAAAAATTAACTAATAGGTAACACAAATAGAATAAAAAACTTTTAAAAACTCTTTAGTCTGACAGATGCAAGCAAAATGTGTCTATTTATTAACCGTTATACCTCTCATAACTTAAAAGACATGATAATCAAACACTTATCATAGCAATTAGTCCTTAATAATACACCAGAATCTCTATCCTTCTTAAAGATAATATATTTTTGGCAAGGGTTTTGTAAAAGAGGTATTAGCAATAGAACGTAATACATTTTGATATTAACTCTAAATGTGATTATTTTGCGTTTCTTTTGCGTTATTTTAAACGTATTTAAAAGAATTACTAATCAATAATTGTGTATTACAATCTGTCTTTTTAAAAGAGAGACAAACAGCAGATAACAAATAAATAACTATTTAAAAATGGCATTAATTACCAAAATTAGAGAGAAGTCGGGAGTGGCAGCAGCAGCTATTGCTATCAGTTTAATTCTCTTCCTTGTCGGTGGAGATATTTTCCAAGGTCGTTCAAAGTTCTTTGG
>JAAFIU010000416.1 GCA_013298805.1 Cytophagales bacterium
TTTTTCCTGTAATCAAAAACAAAACGACACACTTTTTGAAGAATTGCCAGCATCAGAAACGGGCGTAGATTTTGCGAATAAAAGTCTCGAAAAAGATGATTTTAATATTTTCAGATACCGTAATTTTTATAACGGTGGTGGTGTAGCGATTGGCGATGTGAACAACGATGGTTTTGCGGATATTTTCTTGACTTCCAACTTTGAGGACAATAAATTATATCTCAATAAAGGCAATAAAACATCTATTCAGTTTGAAGACATAACCAAACAAGCAGGAATTGTCGGGAAAAAGTTTTGGAGTACGGGCGTAACCTTTGCCGATGTAAATGGCGATGGCTTTTTGGATATTTACGTTTGTAATTCAGGCAGTAGAGATGCCCGTGGAAACCAATTATACATCAATAATGGTGTAAAAAATGGCAAGGTGACATTCACCGAAAAAGCCAAAGAATACGGTTTGGAAGACGGTGGTTTTTCTACGCACGCTGCCTTTTTTGACTACGACCGTGACGGTGATTTGGATATGTATTCGCTCAATAACAGCTTTACTCCGATGGATAGATTGGGTTATGCCAATCTGCGAAACGAGCGTGATAAATTGGGCGGTGATAAATTATTCAGAAATGATAACGGACATTTTACCGATGTTTCAGAAGCAGCAGGAATTTATGGAAGTTTAATTGGTTTTGGTTTGGGTATTACAATTGGTGATGTAAACAACGATAACTGGTTGGATATTTACATTTCAAATGACTTCTATGAGCGTGATTATCTGTACATTAACCAAAAGAATGGCACATTCAAAGAAGACTTAGAAAACGAAATGCCACACATTAGTTTGTCGTCGATGGGAGCGGATATAGCGGACATTAATAACGATGGCAATTTGGATATTTTTGTAACGGATATGCTTCCAGAAGGGGACGAAAGACTGAAAAAGACGACTACTTTCGACGGTTATGACCTCAATGAATTTAAAGTGAAACAAGGCTATCACCACCAATCTGCACGGAATATGTTGCACGTCAATAATGGCAACGGAACATTTTCAGAATTAGGGGAATTGGCGGGTGTTCACGCTACCGATTGGTCGTGGGGAGCATTGATGTTTGACATGGATAATGACGGTCAAAAGGATTTATTCGTGGCAAATGGTATTAATAAAGATTTAACCGACCAAGACTATGTGGCATTTTTGGGAGATGATAAAACGAAGCAACAGTCTATCCAAGACCCAAGGTTTAACCCTAAAGATTTAATCAATAAAACGCCTTCGACACCGATTCCAAATTATGCTTTTAGAAATTTGGGAGGATTACGTTTTGAAAACGCCAGTCAGAATTTCGGGCTGGATAGAATGGGCTTTTCAAACGGTTCTGCTTATGGTGATTTGGACAATGATGGCGATTTGGATTTGGTAGTAAACAACAATAACGACCTCGTTTCTATTTACCGAAATAAAGAAAATGAGACGTTAAAAAATCATTATTTGAGAGTAAAATTGAAAGGGACGGCTAAAAATTTAGATGGAATTGGTTCTACTATAAAAATCTACCAAAAATCGCAATGCCAAACGCTTCAACAAATGCCAAACCGTGGCTTTCAGTCTTCGGTGGATTTGAGTTTGAACTTTGGTTTAGGTCAAAACCCTACCATAGATTCATTGGTAATTATTTGGAATGACGACAAAAAACAAGTCATCAAAAATCCAAAATCAGACCAATTATTGGTGCTTGATTATAAAAATGCCAATCAACTTTTCAAATTCCAACCTTTAGTAACGTCATTGCCATTTACAGATATTACAACGCAAACACTTGATTTCAAGCACGTTGAAAATGACTTTGTGGATTATAATCGTGACCTTTTACTGAAACAAAAATATTCAACGCAGGGACCTGCTTTAGCCGTTGGCGATGTCAATGGCGATGGTTTAGATGATGCTTATATCGGTGGTTCTCAGGGATTTGCGAAGAATTTATACATTCAGCAAAAGAACGGAAAAATGCTTCCTACCAAAACAGATGCGTTTAGTCGGGATAATTATTTAGAAATTGTTGATGCTCTATTCTTCGATGCCGATAATGACAAAGACCTTGATTTATATTTGGTGACGGGCAGTAACGAATACAATCCAGACGATTTACAACTTCGTGACCGTCTGTATATGAATGATGGCAAGGGTAATTTTATTGAGAATGTTAATCTTCCTGCCATTCTCGCCAGTGGTTCATGCGTAAAAGCGGGCGACTACGACAAAGATGGCGACCTTGATTTATTCATCGGTTCAAGATTAATTCCGACATTGTACGGCAGAAATCCAGAAAGTACACTTTTACAAAATGACGGAAAAGGGAATTTTAAAGATGTGAGCAAAACCGTTTTGGGTGATGCCCGAAATTTGGGAATGGTAACAGATGCGGCTTGGTTGGATGTAAACGGAGATAAATACCCAGAATTGATTTTGGTCGGCGATTGGATGCCTGTAACGATTCTGAAGAATGAAAAAGGCATTTTCAAGCAAGATGCAGAAATGGAAGTACCTGTTTCAAACGGTTGGTGGAATTGTATTCAACCCGCAGACGTAGATGGAGATGGCGATACAGATTTTGTGTTAGGTAATTTAGGGTTAAACCATAATTTCAAAGCCTCTGAAAATGAACCAGTTGAGTTACACGTGAATGATTTTGATAAAAACGGAACAACCGAGCAAATCATCACTTGTTATCGTCAAGGGAAGAGTTGTCCTGCCATTTTGAAAGGTGATTTACAGAAACAAATCCCAACGGTAAAACAGAAATTCTTAAAATTCTCTGATTACGCAAAAGCATCAATTAACGATTTATTTACGGAT
>JAAFIU010000170.1 GCA_013298805.1 Cytophagales bacterium
AATGTGGCAAAATCCACGTTTCGATAGTATTTTTACTAAGTATTCCCATTTTGTGATATTTTATGATTTAGCACCACAAAATTCTCACTTATTTGGGAATATTTTTCAAAAGTTTAAACAGCTTCATAATATAAAAATTCTATTTCCTTGACTAATTAACCTTAAATTGGCTTATAGACGACCATTCAAATGTTAATTTTGATTACCTTTGGGAAAGGAATTTTGACATTTTATTCAATGAATTATAAAGAGTACATAAATAATACTTTAACACCTAAAATAACTGAGAATGAAGTTGTCTTAGACTTATTTGCTGGTTGTGGTGGGTTGTCTTTAGGTTTTGAAGCAGTTGGCTATGAAACCATTGGCTACGAAATGGATATTTCAGCAACAAATACATATAACAAGAACCTAAAAGGTAATTGTATTGCTACAAAACTTGACCTTGATTTTGAATATCCTAAAGCCGATATTATTATTGGTGGTCCACCTTGCCAACCATTTAGTGTTGGTGGACATCAAAAAGGAATGCAAGATTCGAGGGATGGCTTTCCCATTTTTATAGATGCTGTTAGAAAATTACAACCTAAAGTATTTATGTTTGAGAATGTAAGGGGGCTTTTATATTCAAACAAATGGTATTTTGATTTGGTAATTGAAGAATTACAAAAATTAGGATATTTCATAGATTATAAACTTTTGAACGCTGTTAATTTCGGTGTCCCCCAGAATAGAGAAAGGCTTTTTGTAGTTGGACACAGGTCTAAGTTCAATTTTCCGAAACCAAATCCCCAAAAAGTTACGGTTGGAGAAGCCATCGGCGATACAATGTTAACGACACCCGAAGAGAGCAAGTTTTTAAATGAAGCACAAGATAAATATGTTGCTAAATATGAAAAAGCTTCAGCTTGTGTAAATCCAAGAGATTTATATTCAGACAGACCTGCAAGAACTTTGACTTGTAGGAATTTAGCAGGAGCAACTGGTGATATGCAACGAGTTCGATTATTAGACGGAAGAAGAAGAAGAGTTTTACATAATGAAGCGGCAAGACTTCAAAGTTTCCCCGACTGGTTTGAGTTTGTTGGAAATGAAACACAAAGATTTAATCAAATTGGGAATGCTGTTCCGCCACTTTTAGCATATCAAATAGCATTAACTATCAAAGAGTGCTATAATTCCGAATTTGTTTGTACTATAAATGAAGTTTTAGGAAGCAAGCAACAAGCAAATAACGTGCTTACCTTATTTTAAAATATGAAGAACTACATACCTAAAAGTAAAAAGTCAAAAGCTGTTCAAGTCATTCTCAATGAAGCACTTGACATATTGAAAAGTGTTGGTATTCCAATCAATAAAACGGAAAGAGCTTTAGAAAAAATGGCTGTTTGCTTCTTAGCAGTAGCAGGAGTTACTGATAATTGGAAAGAAGCGAAAGAAAAAACTAATTTAAAATCAAGAGCAATCATAACTTTTGTCAACGCACATTTCGAGGAAAATATTTCATCGGGTTCTTATGACGATATTCGTCGAAAAGATTTGAAATTATTGGTACTTGCTGATCTTATTGAGAATAGTGGAGTTAATAAAGGTTCGGCAACTAACGACCCAACAAGAGGTTATGCTTTACAATTGGACTTCAAAAATTTGATTGTAACCTACAAAACTGACGAATGGAATAATGCTTTAGAAGCCTTCAATAAAAATAAACCTTCTCTTTCTGCAATACTTGAACGCAAACGAAACATTGATATAATTCCAGTTAAACTTCCAAGTGGTAAACCGATTGAACTGTCGCTTGGTGAACACAATGTTTTACAAAAAGCAATTATTGAGCAATTTTTGCCACGTTTTGGTAGTGATTGTGTAGTTCTATACATTGGCGATACTTCAAATAAGTCTTTACATATTGAAACCGAAGAATTGGAAAAACTTGAATTCTTTGAGCTTTCACACGATGAATTGCCTGATATAATTGCCTACAGTAAGAAAAATAATTGGCTTTATCTTATTGAAGCAGTTCATAGTTCTGGACCAATGAGTGAAACGAGAGTTTTAGAACTCAAAAAAATGTTGAAAAATTGTAAGGCTGAACTCATTTTTGTAACCAGCTTTTTGACAAGATTAGAATTTAGGAAGTGGATGTTGGACGTTGCTTGGGAAACAGAAGTCTGGATAGCCGACAATCCAGACCATTTGGTACATTTCAATGGACATAAGTTTTTAGGGGCATATAAATCAGAGTAAAAGTATTAGAAAACACTTGACTTTAAACCAAACTTATTTTCACTATTAACACCTCTACCTTTAGGGGTGTACTCATTTTCATTTGTCAATTAACAAAACATTAACACCTCATTAACAAGTCGTTAATAATACTTTGGCTGTTTTTCTGTTCTAATGGACAAATAAATAAATTAAACCAATCACGAAAATGAGAAAATACATGGTGGCTGTAATGATAGTGATTTCTACTATTTCGGCAGCAATAGCACAATATGGCAATCAAGGCTATGATGATGATAGATATTATTACGATAATAACTTTGATTGGCATTGGGATATTAGAGTCAGAATTACGGATGGTATCCAACGAGGATTGATAACGCCTAATGAGTCAAATATGCTTTATCGACGTTTGCAGGATTTGGAACAAAAGGAATATGCTTACCAATCGGATGGTATCTTTACGAGTTGGGAACAACAAGAAATTTGGAGCGATGTAGTATATCTCAATCGCCGAGTTGGATTAGAATTGTCAGATTATGACCGTTCTTTCTACGGTTTTGATGTCTATGGTTACGACCGTCGTGGTTATCCAAGCTGGTATTATCAAGGTGGTTATGATTTTTACAGATTTGACAAAAGAGGTTTTGGAAGTATAACGCTTGGCTATGTTCCACGTCCAAATTATAATGGTTGGTACAGAAACGATAGAAATCAAATTGCTCGTAGATATTATTCAGAAAGAAGTCAATACAATAATCGTGGAAATAACCAAAGAGGTAGCTACGAACGTAATGACCGTGACAATCGTGGAAATAATAATGGTTATCCCAATGGTGGATTGGGAGCTAATCGTGGAGGGCAATCTGCTGGAAATGAGCATGATAGGTATTCACAAGGCAATGGGAATTATCCACAAGGAAACGGAGCAAGACCCAATGGCGGATATTCGCAGGGAAACGGTGGCAATGATAGAGGAAACGGTGGTGGATATTCGCAAGGAAATGGGGGAAATAACAGACCAACTAACGGTGGAGGATTCCCTCAAGGAAATTCTGGTGGTGACCGTCCTTCAAATGGTGGATATTCACAAGGTGGCGACCGTCCAAATCGTTCAGATAATGGCGGAAGAAATAACGGAGGAGGTTCTTACAATAATCACTCAGAAGGTCAGCGTGGAGGAGGAAATAATGGCGGGGGCGAGAGACATTCAGAGCGTAGAGGTGGAAGAGATTAAATAGCTTTTGTAATTTGATATTGTAAACTAAAATCCCCCGAATGCTTAAAAAACTTTCGGGGGATTTATTTTTAACCTCTCAAATTTACCAATTTCCGTTCATCTACAATTCGGATTTCGCTACCACTAATTTCAATTAAATGGTCAGCTTTGAAATCACTTAATGTTCTGATTAATGATTCTGTTGCTGTGCCTACAACTGATGCTAAGTCATCTCTCGAAATTCTCATCGCAAAAGTTTCTTGTCCTTCGTTTTTGTATTTTTTTGATAACATCACCAAGGCATCTGCCGTTCTTTTTCGGATAGAATTATACGCCATTTGCGTTAGTAATTTTTCTTTTTCCTGAATGTCATTCGCCAACATTTTGATAAATTGATTGGCAACTGTCTGATTGCGAGTGATTAACTCCAAAAAGTCATGTTTTGGAATACTAACAACTTCACAATCTTCTAAGGCTTCAGCAGATTCTTGATATTCAGTGTTTTCGATGATAGCAATGTGTCCGAAGAAATCTCCAGAATTGTACAATCCCGTGATAAACTCTTTACCATCTCTATTAGCTTGAAATGTTTTTATCTTTCCATGTTTCAAGAAATAGAACTTTATTGGTTCATCTCCTTCGGCATAAATTAATTGTTTTTTCTTAACCGTTGATATTTTTCTGTCTGCCGAAAGTGAATGTAAATCAGCGTGTTTGGTGGCTTTTTGATAAAATTCTTCGATGCCTTCGTGTGTATTTTTAAAGGAATTCGAGAGTTTTTCTAATTTTTTGAAACGACTTTCAATAGCATTCAATAACTCAATTTCTTGGAATGGTTTTGTCAAATAATCGTCTGCCCCCATATCCATCCCTTTGCGGAGGTCGGTACGTTCCGTTTTGGCAGTTAAGAAAATAAACGGAATGTTTTGTAAATCAGGACTTTGACTAAAAATATGTAAAACTCCATAGCCATCTAAAACTGGCATCATAATATCACAAACTACTAAATCTGGTTTGGTAGTTTGGGCAACTTCAACGCCAATTTTGCCATTTTCAGCGGTCAAAACTTTGTAGCCAGCCAATTCCAAAATTTCAGCCGTTGTTTCTCTAATATCGTCGCTGTCTTCTACTAAAAGGATTGTTTTCATAATTATTAAGATTTTATGGTAACGGTAAAAGTTGTACCCACATTTAGTTCACTATTTACGGTCACTTTTCCATTGAGTAATTCGGCATAACGGGCAACAATATGCAACCCTAATCCCGTTCCTTGTATATTAGTTACGTTCGCACCTCTGAAAAAACGGTCGAACAGATGTTTTTGGTCTTCGGCAGAAATTCCTATACCTTTATCCGACACTCTAAGTATAAAATAGCCTGATTGACAATCTGTTTGAACTTCAATTATTGAATTTTCTGGTGAAAATTTTAGGGCATTTGAGCAAAGGTTGATAATTATTTTACGGACTAATGATTTATCAAGATAAATGGATGATTCTCCATCATGTTGATAATTGATTTGCTGACCATTTCGGATAATGCTGGTTAAATCAATGATACATTCCTGCATTAACTCTGGTAAATCAAAGGTACTCATTTTTGTTTCTATTTTCCCTTCTTCTAATTTCCCGACAGACAAAAACTCTTCTAAAATATCAGTCAAGTTACCCACCGCAGCTTTTATACGTTGTGTGTGGCGTGTTCGTTTGTCCTGTTCTTCAAATTTTTGATATTTTTCAATTAACGATGCTGCCGATTGAATGGCAGTTAAAGGTGTGCGAAATTCGTGCGATGCCATTGATACAAAACGTGACTTCAATTCGCCTAATTCTTTTTCTTTGTTCAACGCAATTTCTAACTCTACTTTAGAACGTTCCAAACTTTTGAGTGTTTCTACTAAAGCATTTGTTCGGTTGATAACTTCTTTTTCTAAACTATCATTCAATTTCTTGATTTCAAAGTTTTTATTGAGCAAATCGTTCTCTGCTTTTTTCTTGAAAGTAGTATCGTTAATGAAAGAAATATAGTAAGGCGTTTCGCCAGATTTAAAGTGACTCAAGCTGATTTCAACTGGAAATAATGAACCATCTTTTCGTCTTCCATTTAAGTCAAAACCTACGCCCATTGCTCTGTCTTGTGGTTTTTGGGTATAATTTTGAAAAGTATGCTGGTGTTTAACTTTTAGATTCAGTGGAATTAAAATGTCTAACGGATTTCCCATTAATTCCCCTCTCGAATAGCCAAAAAGAACATCGGCAAAGTGATTTGAAAGTACAATTTTTCCTTCACGATTCACCATAATAATACCGATGGCGGCGTGCATAAAAAGTGCTTCAAAACGATTTTCTTCATCTCTAACCTGTTGCTCCGTTTTTTTGTGTGAAGAAATATCTGTAATGCGAATAAAGTAATGTGGAACGCCTTCGTCGTTGAAAGAAGATATTTGTAAATTTCCCCAAAACTCATCTTTTATGCTGTTTTCAAAAATGATTTCTTCCGACCAAACTTTATTATTCTGTAAGAAAATTGCAATCGCATCGTGGTCTTTAATACTGAGTTTATCTTTTCTGAAACCATGTGGGAATACCTTTTTGAACTCCTCTAAATTATTAATATTAAGCATTTTAAATCCAGTTTGATTGATAAATACAAACTCGTGCGTACTGACATTATAAACCCCCATGAAGGAAGGTGTATTTTTAAATACGGTTTCTAAAAGTGCTTTACTAATGGGAAGGTTCATAAAAGAATTTAATGATGAGTTTGTATAATTGGTTTTGCGTCAATAAATATATAAGTCCGTTTGCTTTTATAAAAACTGAAAGTATGCTCAACTCTTGTCTAACCACTAATTCCTAACACCTATTGCCAATCAATTCTTTTTGACGGTATGGCAAACTGGAATTGTGCGAGTTGCTGTTTGTTTTTCAAATTTAGGGCTAACATAAGGAATACCCAAATTTAACCCACGAACAACAAAGAAAATAGCCAGACAAAAAGTGTAAACGGGAAGATATTTATTGATTTTCTGACGAACATTAAGGCTTAAAAACTTGGGTAGAATACTCACCGAAAACATCATTGGTGCTGTACCTAAGCCAAATAATGCCATAAATATGGCTCCTTGAACGGGTGTTGATGAAGCAGCTGCTCCTGCGAGTGCCACATAGACTAAACCACAAGGTAATAATCCGTTAAGAATGCCTAAAATAAGAAAGCCAAGTGGTGATTGAATTGGAAAAACCTTGCGGAAAGAATTGGTTAAAGAATGGGTGATTTTTTGGAAAGGACTCCACGCAACAATGCGGTTTGGGAAAATGAAGAGAAATATCAACAAGCCCATGAAAATAGACAATTGCTGTTGGAAACCCGCCACGAAAAATGAACTACCAAAATACCCAAAAGCACTCCCCAAGGTGCTGTAAGTGAGTATTCTGCCTAAATTATAAAGAATTCGACTCAATGTAGCTCTAAAAAACGATAGCTTTCCGACTGGTAAGGCAAGGGCAATTGGTCCACACATCCCCACGCAATGGAAACTACCCGCCAAACCAGTCATGAAAGCTATTGAATATAGAATGTTCATTTTTTATTTACTTAATCATCAATTCATCTTCTAAATAATATTCTCTTCTACCATCTGTCCATGTTACTTGTACTTTCCAATATCCTTTTGACATTTTTTTGGTAGAATAATCAAAAGTCGTTGTTTTTTGAATCGGTATTGTAAAGTCTAAACCTTTGTCGGATGGGCGAAAAAAAGTGACTTCTCCTTTGCTCACGGGTGTCGGGAATCCAATTCTCAACACTTGGGTTTCGGGTGAATAGGTCATTATATGAGCGTTTTTGAAAGTAACTGAATTATTTACACGGTCGATTTGCTGTTGGAAATCAATTTCTTTTTGGTAATAATTAGTCCTAACCAAATCCACTTTGGCAGTTGCCATTTTGTACGCCATCGTGCAAATAAATGAGGCGAAGACTACAAAGCTCAGTACAATTGATTTTCCCCAGTTCATGATTTTATTTGTTAAGTTTTTTAAGGAGCAGAGTTGCATAGGTACCAAGAAGCAAAGTTAAGATGTACTCATGTTTTCTCTGCTCCTTAGCTCCTTCGTTTTTCTGCTACTGTCCTCTTTTTCTAATCTTGAATAGGTCCAAGAAATTTTGTTTTGACCACATCAATGACTTTGCCTTCTGATATTACCTCTACTTCTAATTTTACGCTACTTTCTTTCAATGATTTTGTAGGAAGCGTAATGAAAAATGATGATTCGGCTACTTCTCCCGACTGTACCATTAACGATTTTCCAATCATTTTTATCTGACCACCATTTCCTTTTAAGTGGAATTGTATGGGTATTTTTTGATAACTTTTGTTCAGAACTTGCACATTGTAAAGATTGCTAACTGTACCATCTTTACTTTCTTGATAGGTAAGTCCTGGGGCTCTTAAAATGGTGGTTTCAACCATATTTCGAGTAATCAATAAAAATCCTAAAATGCCTAAAAGTGCCACTAAAACAAGTGAATACGAGGCAATTCTACCGCTGAATTTTAGTTTCTTTTTCTGCTCAATACCTTCAATAGAAGCGTAGCGAATCAGGCCACGAGGTTCTTCTATTTTGTCCATTACTTCGTCGCAAGCATCAATACAAGCGGTGCAACCAATACATTCTAATTGTGTACCATTTCGAATATCAATACCGGTTGGACAAACCTGAACGCATATTTTACAGTCAATACAAGAACCGTGTACAGGTTCATTTTTAGCAATAGCAACTTCTTTTTCGGTAGGAGATTGGTGCTTTCCTCTGATTTCTCCACGAATGAAATCGTATGCCACAACGATGGATTTTTTATCCAACATAACACCTTGTAAACGTCCATAAGGGCAAACCACAATACAAACTAATTCACGAAAGCGAGCAAAAACAAAGTAGAAAACTGCTGTAAAAATTATGATAGAGAATAATCCAACAAGGTGATTGAGTGGATTATCGAAAATTACTGCTAATAGTGCCTTTTTCCCAATCAGATACGCCAAAAATACATTGGCAATGAAAAAGGAAAGAACAACGAAAATAAAATGTTTAAGACTTTTTTTCCAAATTTTTTCAGTTGTCCAAGACTGAGCATCTAATCGTCTTTGTGCATTGTGGTCACCTTCAATCAGAATTTCAACTTTCCGAAAAAGCATTTCCATAAAAATAGTTTGTGGACAAGCCCAACCGCACCACACTCTACCGAATATCACTGTAAACAGGATAATGAAAACAATAAAAGTTAGTAATCCAATGGCAACTAAATGAAAATCTTGCGGAAAAAATGTTACCCCAAAGAAGATGAATTTACGTTCAAGAACATTGAATAAAAATATCGGATGTCCGTCCACTTCTACCCAAGGTAGTCCCAATAAAAGCCCTAACAAAAGCCAAGAAAAATAAGTACGTAACTTGTAAAATTGACCCGCTACAATGCGAGGATAAATCCAGATTCGCTTTCCTGTTTCCGTTACGTTGGATAAATGATCTCGGTAATTGGTGGTATCTATTTTAGCTGGTTTCATGACTAATTGTGTGATTTAGTGAGTTGTGATTTAGTGATTTATTTCACTGATAATCATTTGCATAAATCTGTCAATTATTGGTAGAAGTTAGAGTGAGGGATTAATATTGGTTTATAATGCTAATCCCGCACAACTAAATCTTAATTTCTACTGTATGAATCTTAGACTTACGACTTTTTCCTCCTAAATCTTATTTTGCTACATACTTATCCCCTTGCGGTTCTTTAGCGTTAGCTGGTTTTGTGCCTTGTAAAGTTGTGATATAACTCACTACGTGTTGTACTTGAATAGGATTTAAAGATTTTTTCCAAGAAATCATCCCTTTTTCTGGTACGCCTTCGGTAATTGTATGGAAAATTTCTTTGGTTGAGCCTCCGTGTAACCAAAACTCATCCGTCAAGTTTGGTCCAACAATTCCTTGTCCTTTATCTCCGTGACAAGCCACACAGTTTTGTGTATAAATTTTGCTACCGTCTTCCAAAGATTTTGCATCGGTCAAAGCCTTTACGTTATTTTCATTGACAGAATTAGCAAATTTTTTCATGTATAATTCGTGTGCTTTGTCAGCAACGGCAATTTCTTCAGCGTATTCATTGGTCATGATATGTCCATTTCCAACGATATGAAACGCAAATAAATAAATAACCGCAAATACAATGGTTGAATAAAATAAGTACATAAACCACGGCGGAGTTGGGTTGTCTAACTCAGCAATTCCGTCAAATTCATGCTCAATCATCATATCTTTTTCCATCGACAATGGTTTTAAACTCCAGAATTTCTGCCAGAAAGTTCTGTTTTCCATTGCTTGAACATACGCAGTATCTTCTT
>JAAFIU010000074.1 GCA_013298805.1 Cytophagales bacterium
ATGCAGAAATTAAGTACCAGACATTTATTGGGTATTAAAGACCTTACGCCCAACGACATTGAACTCATCATGGCGACGGCTCGTGAGTTTAAAGAAGTTATCAATCGTCCCATTAAAAAAGTGCCTTCTTTACGTGATGTAACCATTGCGAATGTCTTTTTTGAAAATTCTACTCGTACCCGTCTCTCTTTTGAATTAGCCGAAAAACGTCTTTCTGCTGATACCTTAAATTTCTCAGCTTCAGGAAGTTCCGTTAAAAAAGGGGAAACCCTTTTAGACACCGTTAATAATATTTTGGCGATGAAAGTGGACATGATTGTGATGCGTCATGCCAGTCCTGGAGCTCCCCATTTTCTATCAAAACATATTTCTGCTAATATTGTCAATGCGGGCGACGGCACGCATGAACACCCAACGCAAGCTCTTTTGGATTCGTTTTCGATGAGAGAAAAGTTAGGGGGAGATTTAGCAGGAAAGAAAATTGCCATCATTGGTGATATTCTCCATTCCAGAGTGGCATTATCCAATATTTTTGCTTTGAAAAAACAAGGTGCGGAGGTTACGCTTTGTGGCCCTTCAACCTTAATTCCGAGATATGTTACTGATTTAGGCGTAAAGGTTTCGCACGATGTAAAGAAAACTTTAGCTTGGTGCGATGTTGCCAACGTTTTAAGAATTCAGTTAGAACGTCAGCAGATTAAATATTTTCCTTCGCTTCGTGAATATTCTTTGTATTTCGGGATAAATAAAAAAATGTTGGACGATTTGAATAAAGAAATTGTCATTATGCACCCCGGCCCAATCAATCGTGGGGTTGAATTGTCTTCCGATGCTGCCGATTCTCAACATTCTATTATCCTTGACCAAGTAGAAAATGGCGTAGCTGTAAGAATGGCAGTTTTGTATTTGTTGGCAGGGCAGAATTAGGTTTTAGGGGTAACTAAGATTTTTACAGAAAATTACGGAAGTCGTCCTTTAGAAGGACGACTTCCGTTTGTTTTTGATTTTTAATGAAATAACTTGTATAGTAATGGAACAGCTTCTGCCTTAACAGATGGAATTAATTTTTAATGATTTTTAAATGACAAATAAAGATTTACATTTAATCATGGGCGATAAGTTGAAGGAGTTTTGTATCGAAAACTCTTTTAGTTTAAGAAATAGAACTACTCTTTTTAAAAAAAAGAAATCCAAAGATTTTGAACAATTTATTCATATTCCTGTAACAAGTTACGGAGTTATTCATCGAATTGGTTGTCCAAATGCAATCGTTAGTTTTAAGCGGTTAGAGAGTTTATTAGAACCTTTCAATCAAGATTTATTTTTTGGTAATAATCCACCAAACCAAAAGCTTTTCATACATTCTATTAAAAAGTTTCATTTACGTTTTGACAATATACCCGAAACAATCCGTGATGCTGGGGAAGATGGTTTAACGTTGCGAGTAGATAGTTTAAATGGACTTAAACTTGGGTTAGATTTATTAATAGAAACTCTTTTGCAAAAAGTCCTTCCTTTCTTTGATGAAGTTAATTCATTAGAAGGATTTAATACTTATTTGGAAAGTCTTAATTGGTTAGACAAAATTAAACCTAATGAAACCAATCCTATTAGTAAAAAGATTAATCCATGATTGCGATTTTAATAGACTTAAAGAAAATAGATTGGTATGGTTAGAAACAATTTTAGAAGAAGATAAAGTAGGAAATTTACCATATTACAACGCTTATTTAAAATATTTCGACTTTTTAGAAACTCTTTAAGTTAAAAGACGATAAATTACGGAAGTCGTCCTTCAAAAGGACGACTTCCGTTTGAAAAAACAAAAACCGCATGATTGATAAATTCAATGATGCGGTTTTTGTTTTTTTGGTTCAACTATAATCTGTACGGATGTGTCATCCCGACGTAGGAGGGAACTGTTAAATTTATAAAAAGATACGATTGAAGATACAAAATATCGGTTCCCTCCTGCGTCGGGATGACAGTCCCATATAAATCATAGAAGAATCTAATTTTTCTCATTATTTGAACTTTTCTTTTATAAAAAATGTAAGATTAATAATCTATTCAAATTTGTAGAGTGTTTAGTCAGTCTAATGTTTTCAAAATGAAAAAACTTATTTCCAGAATCATGATTTCAATACTAACTATAATTGTTTTATTGGCAGTAGCCGTATTTATATTTCTTCAACAGCCTAAGTTTGGTAAAATGCCATCGGGAGAACGTTTGGCTCGTATTCAAAAATCGCCAAATTTTAGGGATGGTTCTTTCCAAAATCTAAACCCTACACCCGATTTGACGGAAGGTGTTAGTTACTACGCCGTGATGAAAGAATTTATTTTTGGCGAGAAAAAACGTGTAAAGCCTACCGATGTCATTCCTTCTACCAAAATAGATTTATTACATTTAGACCCCGCCAAAGATGTATTAGTTTGGTTTGGGCACTCGTCTTATTTCATACAAATTGATGGGAAAAAGATTTTGGTTGACCCTGTTTTAAGTGGTGCTGCCTCGCCAATTTCATTTACAACCAAAGCTTTTCAAGGAACTGACGCTTATACGGTGGAGGATTTACCTGCTATTGATTATCTGTTTATTTCACATGACCACTGGGATCATTTAGATTATGAAACGGTGATGAAATTGAAATCAAAGGTTGGGAAAGTGATTTGTGGCTTGGGAACGGGCGAGCATTTTGAGTCTTGGGGATTTGATAAAAATATAATTATTGAAAAAGATTGGAACGAAGAAATTATCCTTGATAACGGATTTGTGGCTCATACTGCTCCTGCAAGGCATTTTTCGGGTAGAGGTATTTTGAGAAATAGAGCTTTGTGGACTTCATTTGCTTTGAAAACGCCAACTTTCAATCTTTTTATTGGTGGGGACAGTGGCTATGATAATCACTTTGCCCAAATTGGTAAAAATTATGGGCCTTTCGATTTAGCCATTTTAGAAAATGGACAGTACGATAAAAGTTGGAAATATATTCACATGATGCCTGAGGAGGTATTACAGGCGGCGAAAGATTTGGGAGCGAAGCGTTTATTTCCAGTTCATTCTTCTAAATTTGCCTTAGGAAATCACGCTTGGGACGAACCTTTGAAGAGAATTACCGAAGGAAATAAATCGGTAAATATGCCTTTAATTACGCCAATTATCGGAGAACAAGTTAATCTGAAAGATAGTAGCCAAACCTTTAAGCAGTGGTGGGTAGGAGTGGAGTAAAATGTAGATGTACTTTCTATTGCCTAATCCCAAATCAGTATTTCAATGGATAAAAGAACGCAAATATTTGAAGCTGCCCTGAAACTCTTTGTTGAGTTCGGGTTTCATGGCACGCCCACCAGTAAAATTGCCCAAGAAGCAGGGGTCGCTAATGGAACACTTTTTCATTATTTTCCGACGAAGGACGATTTGATTATTGCCTTATTTAAGGATACAAAGGGTAAAATGAATAATTATGTCGCTGATAATTCAGTGATTGAGAACTCATTAAAGGGTATTTTGAAAGGACAATATTTGTCGGCTCTTTATTGGGCGATGGATAATAAATTGGAGTTTCGTTTTATTGAACAATTCAAGACTTCGCCGTATTTGACGAAAATTGTTTCGGAAGAAATGGAAAAGCACCTTAATCCGTTGATTGAGATGCTTCAAAAAGGGGTTATTGACAGAATAATCAAGGATTTACCTATTGATTTATTGTTGACAATTATTAGTAGTCAGATTTACGGACTTAATAATTACTTAGTCAATAATGATTTTTCAAAGGCAAAACAACACCAAATTATCAGTGATACTTTTGATTTATTGTGGGAAATGATAAGCCTTAAAGCTGTGGAGTAAATAGTCAATTTTGCGAATAGAAGAGTCTTCGATGATAATTGATTTGTCCTGTATGATACGTGAGATGTCCGTGTAAATGCACCAAAAAATACTCGGTCGTCATTTCATAACTCAACACTTCTTCTTCATGAATTTTTGCTAATCTTTCTTCACTAAGTTGACTTAACGTTGTTAAAATAATGTCCGTCATTTCTCGAATCATCGTCAAAACGGTTTGCTTAGGAATATTTTTAGCTGAAAATTCCGCTTCTCGGTTTCTGACATAATCAACATTTCCTAAATTTTTGCCAACGTAAGTGCGGAGGTTACCGATAATGTGCAAAGCTAAATTCCCGCCAGAATTATTGATTCCTCCCTTAATAATCCACAAAGAACTTTCGGATTGATAACTTTCTATTTCTCGATAAAGTGTGTTTAAATCTCTTTGAAAGAGTTTATATAAGGTTTGAGATAACATGATTTTCGATTAGTGTAAGTGTTAAAAGTTTTATAGATAAAGCGATTTAAGTTTAATAATTTACTCTGAAGAACGTCGGCGAGGTTTAAACCCATAGTGGAACTGCTCGCCGACGTTAAGTAAGTGTCAATACAAATCTTAAATGTCTTTATCTATAATTTGACTTGGTAATTAGTGGTCTGACTACCGTCTGACCGCTAAATTTTGGGTTAGCGTAAAGTGTTAAAGGCTTTAATTTTAGATTAGTCAAACTAATCATTGAAACAATCACAGTTGGCTAAATGTATCCTTTTGCGGCGGCTAAACTTTGCTCCCAAAACCATTCAATACTTTCTGGGGTAATACCACTATTATTTGTCGAAGCAGGTTTTGATTTAGCAAAATAATATCCATTTCTAAATCTTAGATTGAGAATATCGGTTGTAGCTAAGTAAATGGAAGTGGCGGCACCTTTTTCTGGAGAAATCATAAAAGGACGGGCTAAACTGAATAAAACTTTCAAAAAACCATTCATATCACTTCCGAAGTTAGACTGTACAACGCCTGGATGTAATGAATAAGCCGTGATAGAACTATCTTTTTCATATTTTGCCAAGCCTTTTGCGAATAAAATATTGGCTAATTTACCATCTCCGTAGGCTTTCATATCCGACAGTTTGGTGTTTTTCTTCTGGAAAAGTCTTTCAACATTTCCCAAAGCATGAGCCGCTGAAGAAACGTTAATCACACGACTTTCAGGAGATTTTTTGAGCAAATCCAACAAATTCATCGTCAAGACAAAATGCCCCAAATGGTTCGCTACGAATGATTTTTCGTAACCATCAGCCGTAAAACGAATTCCTACGGGCGAATACCCCGCATTATTAATCAGTCGGTCGAGGGTGGTATATTTTAGCTTAATGGCATCAGCCGTTTTTTTTACCGAAGCCAAATCTTCTAAATCGGCCAAATAAAAGTCTAATTTAGCATCAGGAACTACCTTCAAGATTTCTTTTTTAGTGTCGTCTGCTTTTTGCTGGCTTCTTACCAATAAAATTAATTGATATTTTTGTTTAGCTAATTCTTTAGCAGTTGCCAAGCCCACACCCGAGTTTGCTCCTGTGATAAGAACGGTTTGCATGATTTTGAGGATTTTACATTGTCTATTTTAGTCAACATGAATGATTAAGACAATGTTCCATTTACTTCGTGCTACCCTATTTTTTTAGCGTATCAGACTTTGTTACGATACTACTGTCCGTTGAGTTTACCGCTCCTATGCCGTTTACTTTTGGGGTGACAATATATCCTCCTACAATTCCTACGATTAATAGTCCAACCACAATACCAAGAATCAGTAGAATTAATTTTCCAGGATTTGTATTTCTTTCATCCTGAATTTCTTCACGCATTTCTTTATCAATTTTTTCCATTTTCGTATCGGTTTAATAAATTGTCTATTGGGGAGACACGAAATAAGCATACCAGTTGATAATGAGTCATTTAATACTCAATGTGGGGAGGAGTTTTCTCTTTGACTTTTCATCCTTTACTCAAACATGTGAATAATGTAAGCCTTTCAAATAATTATATAATACTTTGATTTTCAATTATCTACAAATTTGTAAAAATCAATTTTTAATAAAACCTCAACATGAAAAATTTTATTTTTGTAACTTGCATTTTTGGAATATTAGGTGTTTCGTCGTGTAGTTCAACCAAAATAATCAGCACTTGGCGAGAGCCCAATAAGGAAATCAGTCTGAATAAATTGAATAAAGTATTGGTCGTTGCTTTATTTCAAGATGAAACAAGTCGCCGAAAAGCAGAAGATCAAATGGTTGGATACTTTTATGGAAAGGGCGTTGCTTCATACAATTATTTGGACAAAAATATTAGTGAGAGAAACGAAGATGCTATCAGAGAAAAAATAAAAAATGATGGTTTTGATGGTGCCGTGACGATGCGTTTGTTGGACGTGGACAAAGAAGAAACTTATGCTCGTGGTAATATTTCAATGTATCCATCTTATTACAATACTTTTAGTAGCTATTATTTCAGGAATTGGGGCTATTATTCCAATCCAGGTTATTATTTAACCACAAAAACTTATACTGTCGAAACCAATGTATTTTCCATAAAAGAGGACAAAATTATTTGGACAGGAATCACTAAAACCACAGACCCAAGCGGAGTTGTAAAAATGACAGAAGAAATTGGGGGAGCGGTTTTTAATGAAATGGTAAAACAGGGATTTATTAGTGATAAGTAAGGTGAATGAAAACAATTCGGATTAAGTAGGTGAAATAAATGAAGAAAAAAAACATAATAACAAAACCTAAGAGATGAGCGTAACCATCACTTCCGTTATCAAAAAAATACTTTTACTATTTCTAATAATCATAGGATTAGTTTATGCAAAAGTGTTTCTAATGCCACTTGTCATTGGTGGAATTTTGGCAACCTTATTTCTTCCTTTTTGCCATTGGTTAGAAGGCAAGAAACTGCCCACAGGAATGGCAGTATTTGCGTGTTTTTTAGCCTTATTATTAATTATAGCCACGCTTACATTTTTGTTAGGATGGAAAATTGCGGAGCTAACCAATGATGTTTCATTGTTGAAACAAAAGGCAATTAATACCTTCACCAACACGCAGGCATACATTTTTGCCCATTTGGGGATTTCTGCGAAAGAACAAATAGAAATCTTAAAATCCGAACAACCTTCATATACCAGCATTATGCAAATGATTGTGGGTTCATTAACCAACATCATTGCTAACCTTATTTTGGTATTGGCTTATTTTCTATTTTTATTATACTATCGTTCACATTTAAAAATTTTCCTTCTCAAACTTTCTCCGTCTTCGCAACGAGCTGAAATGGAACAAATTATCCATTCTGCCACCAATGTTTCGCAACAGTATTTGCTTGGACTTTCCAAAATGATTGTTTGTTTATGGATTATGTACGGTATTGGTTTTAGCATCATCGGCGTTGAAAATGCCTTGTTTTTTGCCATTCTGTGCGGTTTATTAGAAATTGTTCCTTTCGTAGGGAATATTACGGGAACCACTTTGACCGTCTTGGTTTCTGGTCTGCACGGAGCCGAATTCTCAGTGTTGGTTAGCATTGTGATAATATACGGTATTGTACAATTTATTCAGGGATGGGTCTTAGAACCGCTCATTTTGGGGCCAGAAGTAAAGATAAATCCCTTGTTTACCATCTTGGCTTTGGTGCTTGGCGAACTGCTTTGGGGGATTTCGGGCATTATTCTCGCCATTCCAATAACCGCCATTTTTAAAATAATCTGTGACCATATTGAACCTTTGAAACCCTATGGGTTTTTGATTGGAGAGATTGAAACTGGGAAAAAAAAGTTGGGCTTTATGGAGAAAGTTAAAGGCATTTTCTGAGTAAATATATGAATGATGTAATTCTTTTTTATAATAATGTAACGATTTGATTTTTAATAATTTAGACCTTTGGTTAAAGGTTTTTCCACATCTCAATATTAACTGACATAACCACTCAAAGCCCGTTTTAATTGACATAATAAGTTTGATGATTTAATAATCAAACAAAAGTGTGAATTTTACAAATTTCAAATTAATTGTGTAATACTTAGGCATAAAGTACAGACTACCTTTACACAATGTCAAATCTTAAAATCAACTAAAATGAAAAAGTTATTGATAGCCCATTATTTATTCTTTGCTTCAGTTAGTTGTTTGGTTATGACTTCTTGTGAGAATAAAAATAAAGAAATAAAAATGACAACTAAGCAACACATCGACGCTGGTAGTAAAACCATCGAAAATATGCAAACAGCATATAAAGGAGAGAGAACAGCTAATGCAAAGTATGAAGCGTTTTCAAAAAAGGCAGAAGCAGAAGGCTATCATAATATTGCATTACTGTATAATGCAGTTTCAGCCGCCGAAAACATTCACTCCATAAATCATAAAACTGTAATTGAAGATGCTGGTGCAACTGTTCCTGTTATAACGCCCGAATACAAAGTGAAAACTACAAAGGAAAATTTGCACGACGATATAAATGATGAAGACTACGAAGCTAAAACGATGTATCCTGATTTCTTGAAAACCGCCGAAATGGCAGATAACCAAATTGCTCAATTAAGTCTAACTTATGCCATGAAAACTGAGCAAAAGCACAAAGTCTTTTTTGAACAAGCCTTAGGAGACATCAATAGTAATACCTTGAAAAGTTTGCCTTCCAAATACTTCGTTTGCCCAGTTTGTGGAAATACATACGCCACAAGCCCACCCAAGCATTGTGATTTTTCATTAACCGATGGAAATAAATTTATCATATTTCAATGAACAAATTATGAATCAAACGCACATTCACTTATTGATAACCCACCTTCCAATTTTCGGTTCAATTTTGGGTGGATTGGTTCTTCTACACGGTATCGGGACAAAGAGTATTCAAACACAAATTGCGGCTTATTATGTTTTTGTTTTGTCGTCAATCGGGGCAGGTATCGCTTATTTTACGGGTGAGGGGGCAGAAGAAAGCGTCGAAGATTTACAAGGTGTTGTGGAGGCAACCATTAAAACACACGAAGAATTCGCCCTATTTGCCTTAATTTCTTTAACCATTTTGGGGGTAGCCTCTATGGCAGGTTTATTCTTGACTTATAAAAAATCACCATTGACCAGAACCACAGCATTGATTATTTTATTTATTTCAATAATTAGCTTTGGATTGGTTGGGAGAACAGGCTATTTAGGAGGGCAAATACGACACACCGAAATTACAAATGGCGGAAGTGAATCTACCGAGAATTCAGAAAAAAAGGATTAACTGAACCAAGATTTTTAATTGCTTGGCTCAGTAGAGGGATAGTTTTGTCAAATTTTAAGCCTGAAATCTCATTTTCTTATGAAACAAATACTGTTTATTATCGCATTCTTTTTTGTGTGTCTAAGTGAAAATTTTGCACAAGAAATACCCATCATAATTCGTGCTGATGGAAAAGTAATGAATAGAGGAAGATATTTGGGGACACTGACAATGGCAGGTGGCTTAGACCAAAATGGAAAAATAGTTTCTTCACTTAATGAATCTGGAAATACGGTTGATTCAGCGGGAAAAATGCTTGGAAATACCTCAGGAGGTAGTGTTTTGACGTATTATTGTGATGGAAAACCTCAATACTATTTTATCAGTAAGTCTTCAAATAATTATCTCATAAAGAATAAAAAAGGCAAAACTTATATTCTGATGGATAGACAATATAAAGCCCAAGCAATAAGTGCTTTACATTATATTTATGAGAATGCTTGTGTACTTTAAAAGTAAGGAGTTATTAGAAAAATTGTAATGTGCTTATTTTTAATTCATTAGCTTTTGCTATTCGACATTTTAATGTCAAATGTTAGATATAATCGGATTTCAATCCACTATAAATTTCATCGGATTGGAAATCCTATTTATCAAAAGTTCGACTATACGTCCCAGCGTTTTCCTTCGGAATATCTTGAATAGGAAGGGAATCAAATTAAATTTACAATGAATAATTGATGTTTATTTTTGTCTCATTACTTACTTAAAATCCCTTCATGCCAACACATCCAAATTAACCATCGGTTTAATGCTTTTATACCACTCTCACGAATCCATAAATAATTTTCTGTACAATAATCAAAACTAAATTCTTCTATTTTATCCGATGAAAGTTGCCCTCCATTTGGAGTAATATCATTAATTTTTTTATAAAGTACTTCTTGGATTTTGTTAAATTCCTTGATATAATTTTCAGCTTCTTGTACTTTATTTTTTTTACAAAACGCTATAAATTCATTTTTTCGGTTACCCATAGGATGAGAATAAACTTCCAGCAAATCATTTTTATCTAATTGAAGAAAGTCTTTTGAATTCAACGCTCTATGTAAATAGATTTTATAGTTGTCACGGACATCATCAGACATCGTAAATAAGTGATTACGGTCGGCTTTTATTTTAGCAGTTTCTTGCGCCGTTAGTTTTAGAAGTATTGATATATCTACATAACTTACTGGAGAGTATGGGAAATCACAATAAAGATCATTGTTCGGTGCTTCGTATAAACGAAATCTCCAATTTTCGATATCTATAAGAAATAATGACAATGTCGTCTCTTCCATTATTGTTTATTTTATTGCTGACTAAGGTCAAAATTTGATTCTGTCTCTTCGATATTTTAATGTCGAATGTTAGATAAAATCGGATTTTAATCCGCTATAAATTTCATCGGTTTGGAAATTCGATTAATCAAAAGTTCGACTATGCGTCCCAGCGTTATCCTTCGGAACATCTTGAATAGCAAGGGCGTTTTTCTATTCGTACTGTTTGTCAATTTGTTTCCTGTCATAGTCAAGTATCCAGTCGTTGAACTTTTTGTAAATTGGTCTTAGCATTTCTTTGTCTGCTGAAATAAGGTCAAGTCCTCTGTCGTCATACATGTGAAAGATAAGCTTCTTTTCAATGTTTATGAAGTAAACTTCCTTGCCTGTTAAAAAACCATTTTCGTCAAGTGTAGGTTGTCTTGGCGGAAAGTCAGTATGTCCAATTGCTGTTAGAATATTCTTATAATTTATTCTGTCAGCAGTTAATTTAATAATTGCAATATTTCTTATGTCAAATTTGTCTTTTGGTTCATAAAGTCGCACCTCTTTCGAGTAACTGATTTCATTCTTTTGGAGATTGTCAATTTGCTTAAATGTAAAATTTGAAAATCTGATTTTTCTCCGGTTGTATTTATAGTCCATAAAAACCAAAAACACTTTATCAGAATCATCAAATGCAGTTTGGAAAATTGTCGAAGCTCGCCATGTTACTTCTTGGAAATATTCGTCTGTGTCGGTTTCACCAACTTGTAAGTCAAAACGAAGTCCGAAGTCCCAACTATAAAACAAAGGTTTCCGAAGTCTTAGTCCTTTGAAATTGTCGTTTAAAAATTGTCTGTATTCTTGTTGTGTTGTCAAGTTGTTGTTGTCTTTTGCCATAGAAATCAATGGCAGTAAAGCCCTACTTTCGGCTTATCCATATTTTATCTTCGTATAAATTACAAACAATTTTTAAGATGACAAAATCGTAACCTCAGAAGCCCTAAAAACAAAAAAAGCAGGCGAAAACCTGCTCTTACAAATATCTTCAAATCGAACGACAACTCCATAAAAGAAACCACCGAAGCCGACCGCTAAACTTGCCGTCCGCCCAAGGTTAAGTTCAAGACTAAGCGTCCCTCATGCTTTCATGGTTTGGCTTGCAGCCACCACGAATGCTTAGTTATTGGCGGTTCGGCTTTTCATTATATTCTATTTTTCAGATATAGCAATGTACTTTTTTAGTTCAGTTTGTTTTTCTGCCTGTTTAATTAAAAAGTCTGCTACGTCAGCTCTATTAATTCCGCCTATATTAATTCCTTTGAATAATTTGTTTTCAACACGATATTTCTCTGTCAATTCCTTGTCTAATAGCCTTCCTGGTCTCACAACTGTCCAATTCAGATCGGAATTAGTGATAATTTCTTCCATTTTTGTTTTGTCAGCATAAACGTCTTTTAAAAAGTATTTTAAAAACATCTTTACAAGCCAAGGAACATAATTTTTACTTTCTCCAGCTCCAAAGCCAGTAACAAAAATAAATGGAATCTCTATTTTATTCTCCCTATGTATTTCCACAATTAATTTTGCAAAATCTGAAAAGAGGGTAGTAGCTTTCATATTCTTGCCAGTCCCCAATGTTATAATTAGAGCATCTGCGTTTTGGATTGCATTTAATACGTCAGCTTTGTTAGTTGCATCACCAAGTATCATTTTTATCGATTTTTTCTCTTCTATTCCAATTTCAGATCGAGAAAGGGTCGTAATCGAATGATGTCTATTTAATCCTCTTTTGACTGTTTCTAGTCCAATTCCAGCCGAGGCTCCTATAATTGTTATATTCATTTTGGTTTTTATCGATTTTGGTTTGAGCTGACCGCTAACTCCAAAATATACGCAAGTTTTGTCGTATATTTTGGAGCTTTTTTTATTGTATTATTCTTGTCGTACTTTCTATGTGTCGTACTTTTTGTATTGTTGAGATTAGACCTTTTTGAATGGTCTAATTTCAACAAGTAGAAATCAATGGCAGTAAAGCCCCACTTTCGGCTTATCCATATTTTATCTTTGTATAAATTACAAACAATTTTTAAGATGACAAAATCGGAACCTCAGAAGCCCTAAAAAACAAAAAAGCAGGCGAAAATCTGCTCTTCCAAATATCTTCAAGTCAAACGAAAACACCATAAAAGAAACCACCGAAGCCGACCGCTAAACTTGCCGTCCGCCCAAGGTTAAGTTCAAGACTAAGCGTCCCTCATGCTTTCATGGTTTGGCTTGCAGCCACCACGAATGCTTAGTTATTAGCGGTAGTTTTAGTCTGTTAGTTCGTCTGCCAGTAGTGAATATTTGTCACCAAACATTTGGATTGGAAGTTTGTCTTGGTCGTTCATTTCCATATATGGAATACCAACAAAATTCAAAAATTCAGCACCTTTTCCTGCGTGAAAAAAAGGATTGAAATTATTAAAATCTCTGTCAAAGCACTTAGAAAATAGTTTTTTTTCGTTTTCACTAAACATAGTTTCTTTGTCTGAGGCAAATAGTTTTTCCACAATTGTATTGTCAATTTTTGCTTTTAAATTCCAATTTGTCAAATCTTCATCTTGAAAGAAGAGAATAAGTGTATCAAAAACATTCCCAATTTCGTCAAATTGATTGCTATGAAAAAATTCACCATTGTAAAAACCCGAATTTGCAGGTGCTGAAACAACAACCCAATTATAAATTCCGTTTCTTTTATAATTTGCCGCAAACCAATAGTCTGTCTTGTCTGCGTCCACAACTGATTTTATTTTTTTTGCACTCAATTTGTTTTGTACTTCCTGTTCCGATGAAGATTTTACTGCAAAATAGTTTGTATATTCTGACATAATTTGTCTGTTTTATGTTAATTGCTTTTGTTTGTGGTCGGTCATAAAATTACCGCTAACGGTTTGGGGCTTGGCGAAGTGGGGGAAATCAAAGCTCAAATGTTCAATTAACCACTAATGTTGATAGAAGTACGAATGTTCAAATTTTGAACTTCTGCCCCCATTTTGCCAAACCCTTGTTAGTGGCAGTTAATTTTTTATTGTCGTTTAAATCGTTTAAAAAATGTCCAAATTACTTCACAAGCATTCATATCTTGACTTGTCTTTCCAATAATGGCTTCATTCAAATATTGATAGCCTTGTGGCCAAGTATGTCCTCCATTCAAAACTACATAACTTACTACTTCACTTCCGTTTGCACCATTTGAATAAACTCTTTGCTTTATGGTTGTTCCATCGTTGGCTATATCTGGCAAGTCGGTTACAGTTGGTGTTGCATTACAACCATTAATAGTTACCCATTTGTCTATGGCTTGAAAATGAGATAAAACTGTTCCGCCTGCTGTTCCTCCTGCCGTCATTTGACCACCTGTGAATGGAACAAGAGGGTCGGCTGTTCCGTGAATATAAATTGCAGGTACTGGTCTGCCTGGATTACAACTTGGTGCAATGGTTGTCGCTTCCATTGTGGCTGCATCTACTGCAATAGCGGCTATTCTATTACTTAACTCACAACCTAAACGAGAAGACATAAAACCGCCATTTGAAATTCCTGTTGCATAAATTTTAGTTCCGTCAACCGAATAGTTGTTTATCATATAATCACACATTTGGTTGAAAAAACTAACATCGTTAATTCCTAATTGATTTGGCGTCGTTGGTCTTCCATCATTCCAATTATTTTGAATTCCTGCTGGATAAACTAAAACAACTTTGTCTCTGTCTGCAATTGTTTTGAAATTAGCAATGTTTATCATCCCATCGGGTGTTCCACTTCCTCCGTGAATGGCAAAAATCATTGGCATTTTCCCTGCATTGTTGTAGGCTGTTGGAAGATATACTATAAAACTTCTTGCGTTTCCGTCAACAGTAAGGTTTATTGTTTTTTGTTCGCTTGGTTTATCAGTAGCTGTTGTAGGACTATTTTCTTTGTTACAAGAAATAAGTGAAATTAAAATAGTAAGTATCAATACTGTCTGTCTCATTATATGTTAAAATTTTTCAGTTTAGACTTTAAAAGTGGTGGTTGGTTTAATTGCCACTAACTCTGATATATACGCAACTGCGTATTATTTTAGGTAAAATTAAAAACTTTATTATTAAAAGCAATTCTTCCAATAAAAACCTCCACAAGGATTGATTTAATGGGTTTTATTAAGAAAAATAAGTCTGAAACAATACAAAATACGCATTGCGTTTTTTTGTATTGTTGGTCGGTTTTTCAAGTCTAACAATACAAAATACGCATTGCGTTTTTTTGTATTGTTTGAGGTTTAGACAATGTTAAAATTGCCTAAACCTTCCCCACCTACAAATCCTCAATTCTAAATAAGTGCATGGGCATTAATTGTGGGTTTAATTCTATTGGGTTGAATTCTCCCGTCCAAAAATATTTGGCTCCTGTCAATAAATCATGTACGATGTATTCTTCGTCTGGGCGTTTCCCAATCAGGTTTAGGGGTACACGCACATAACCACCCTGGGAGTTATACGCATCTAAATTGACGATGGATAAAATGCGGTTGCCGTTCCAATGGGTTTTGATGTACGCCAAAATATTATCGTTTTCAATCTCGCAAAAAGTAATATTATTGGTACGTTGCAGTGCCGAATTTTCCTTTCTTGCTTGGTTGGTCATGCGGATAATGTGCGTGAGTTTGTTCTCAAATGACCAATCCCATTGTCTGATTTCGTATTTTTCGGAGTTTGTATATTCTTCTTTTCCTGGGTTCGCTTCATGCACCATCGACTCATAAAAAGGACCAAAAATTCCGTAGTTTGACGAAAGCGTAGCCGCCATAAAATAACGAATCAAGAACATCGGTTCAAGTCCGCCTTGTAAAGAATACGGCAAAATATCATGGGTGTTCGACCAAAAATTCGGTCGCATATACAAGGCTTGGTCGGTTTTGGTCAGTTCGTTCATGTAGCCCATTAATTCCGCTTTGGTATTTCTCCATGTGTAATACGTGTATGAGTGCGTATAACCCAATTTAGCCAATTGTTCCATCACACGGGGCTTTGTGAAGGCTTCTGCCAAGAAAATCATGTCGGGATAAACCGCCTGTACTTCCGCAATGACCCATTCCCAAAAGCCAAAAGCCTTGGTATGCGGGTTGTCAACACGGATAATACGCACGCCCCATTCTGCCCATGTTATGATAACATTTTTGAGTTCTTGCCAAAGTTCCTGCCAATTTTCAGACTCAAAATTGATTGGGTAAATATCTTGGTATTTTTTTGGAGGGTTTTCAGCGTACTGAATCGTTCCGTCAGGGCGAATTTTAAACCATTCGGGATGTTCCTTTGCCCAAGGGTGGTCGGGCGAGCATTGAATCGCCAAGTCCATTGCCAACTCAATATCCATTGATTTACAGGCAGTAATTAACTGTTTGAGGTCGTCTAAAGTCCCTAATTCTGAGTGAATGGCAGTGTGTCCACCCTCTTCCGAGCCAATGCCATAAGGTACTCCAGGTTCGCCTTCTTGGTAAGTAGTTGAGTTATTTTTTCCTTTTCTGAATTGCGTTCCGATGGGATGAATCGGTGGAATATACAAAACATCAAAACCCAGCGATTTCATGCGGGGCAGTACATTTGCTTCAACGTCTTTAAAATTTCCGTGTGGACGCTTGCGGTCGCTTGAAGCCGAACGAGGGAACATCGAATACCAAGACGAGAACGCCGCTTTTTCTCTATCAACCCAAAGTTTTAATTCTTTGTGAATGCTAACGTATTGTTTGTCAGGATATTGGTGAATCCATTGGTGCATTTTTTCACTGCTCGAAAAGGCAACGGCTTCGTCATAATTTTTGGGGTCACGGAATAACTTTGCGTAAGATTTTAGTTCGACTTTATCCTCTTTAGTGGCAATTGTTGCCATTTTTTCTAAAATATTCGCTCCGACCAATAGTTCTACATTTACGTGTTGTCCGTCTTTAATTTTCATTTCCATTTCGTGTTCCCAACTGGCAGAATGGTCAACCCAAGCCTCAATGGTATAGGTGTAAAGTCCATTCTCTTTTACGTCGAAATAGGCTTCATAGTGGTCATTACCAACAAAAGACAAGGGAATACTTGTCCAATCTTTGTCTTTTGAAAATTTATAGAGCAGATTGGTAGAGAGGAGGTCATGCCCATCTAAAAAGACATCGGCTTCTACTTTAATGGTATCACCCACGAAGGCTTTCACCGCAAAACGTCCTCCTTCTAATTGAGGCGTAAT
>JAAFIU010000134.1 GCA_013298805.1 Cytophagales bacterium
TCACTTCGGGACTAATAAAAAGTTAAATTAATCTAAACAAACAATGGTTTTTGAACAATATCTTGAACAAAAAAATATAGATTCTGAGAAATTTTTATGGGAAAATCCCGAAAACTTTCAAGAGCTAAAAGTCATATTCAACCAAGTAAGTCCCGAGAGTTTTACAGCTCAAAAGAAATTCTTGATTAATAAGCTTCGTCGTAAATATCAACTAAAGATTTATTAGGATAACATCGTCCTCTCCCATAAAATGAACGTAAAAATTGCAGAATCATGGAAAATTCGTCTTGCAGATGAATTTGAAAAACCATATTTCACCAACTTGGTAGAATTTGTTAAAAGTGAATACCAAAACAATACGGTTTACCCTCCAGGCAAATTGATTTTCAATGCCTTTGATAAATGTTCATTTGAAAATACAAAAGTGATTATTTTAGGACAAGACCCTTATCATGGAGTCAATCAAGCCAACGGGTTGTCATTTTCAGTAAATGATGGTGTAGCTTCTCCCCCATCACTGCAAAATATTTTCAAAGAAATTAGAGACGATTTAGACATTCCAATTCCCAAATCTGGTAATCTGGAGCGTTGGGCAAATCAAGGCGTTTTATTGCTCAATTCAACGCTAACAGTACGTGCAAGCGAGGCAGGTTCACACCAGAAAAAAGGTTGGGAAATATTTACTGATGCCGTGATAAAATGTATTTCGGAACAAAAACAAGATGTAATTTTTATGCTTTGGGGAAAATACGCTCAGGATAAAGGAGCAGTCATTGACGGAACAAAACACCTAATACTGAAGGCAAAACATCCATCGCCAATGGCTGCAAATTCTGGTGGTTGGTTCGGCACAAAACATTTCTCACAAGCCAATAACTACTTGATAAATAAAGGTTTAAAGCCTATTGAGTGGTAATTTCTCAAAATATCTCCATGAAAAAACTCATTTTTGTCTGTTTTTGTGTAATTCTAAGCTATGTTTCAATAGCCCAACATTTCATTTCTGAAATTAAAGCATTTGAAACTCAGGATTCAATTGCTGCTCCAAAATCAGGAGAAATTCTTTTAGTAGGCAGTTCATCATTTAGAATTTGGAAAGAATTCAAAGAAGATTTAGCAGGTTTCCCTGTAATAAATCGTGGCTTTGGAGGCTCACAAATGAGCGATGCTAATATCTATTTTGAAAGAATCGTAAGCAAATATCAACCAAAACTCATTTTGGTTTATGAAGGAGATAACGACCTAAATGCAGGAAAAAGTCCAGAAACAGTTTTTGCTGACTACCAAACATTTGCACAAAAAGTAAAAGAACAATTACCCCAAACAAAGGTGATTTTTATGTCTGTACGCCCGAGTTTAGCTCGTATAAAATTGAAAAATGAACAGGCTATTTTTAACAAGTCAATCAAGAAATATTGCAAGCAAAATAAGTATTTCTACTACATGAATATCCAAAAGGAATTCTATTTACCCAATGGCGAATTGATGACAGATATTTTTCTTGAAGACAAACTTCATTTGAATAAAAAAGGCTACGAAATTTGGACAAAAGCCATTAGAAAAGTTCTGAAAAAGCATTATAAATAGGTCTTTACTGAAAGTAATCTGTATTTGCATGATTTTTGAGTAAGTTAAGGTACAAATTCAATAAATAGAACCGACGAAAGATACGATGAAACGACTCATATTTATATTATCATTTTTTATCTGTTTCCAATCATTTTCTCAAAATGTAAGCATTTCTGGAAGCGTAGAAAATGCACAAGGAGACACCTTAAAATTAGTTTTCGACCCTTTACTTTTGGGAGTAAAACCACAAGTTCAAGAGCATATATTTACTTCTGAAAAAGATTTTAAATTTAATATTGACCTTGAAACCAATGGACTCATTGAATTACGTTTTAAGCAACAACAAATCATTCTTTTTTTGGGAAAAGGTGATAATATCAATTTAACTTTTGACGGAAAAGACGTACACAAATCATTGATTTTCAAAGGAAATAGAGAGATAGAAAACACCTTTTTAGAGAAATTTTATCAGAAATTTAAAACTGATTTTAGCTCTCAAATTATGTTCACTAAAATTACCGAAAAACCAATTGATGTTTTAGAAATGGGACTTTTTGATGCCAAAAAGGCACAGTCAGATTTTTATAAAACTTACCCAGAACAAGCAACTTTTTCAGAAGAATTCAAGAAATATCTCGAAAATCAAATTCGTTGGAATTATTGGTATTATATTTTGGCTTATCCAGTAGTTAGGGGCAATGCGAATACAACCCAAACTCAAGTCATTTCGCTTCCATCGCCCATTTTGGAAGGTTTAGACGATAAAAAGGTGCAAGATGAAACAGCTCTTATTTCCTCAGCCTATCGTAATTTCTTGATTTATTACGTTACTTATTTCAACTCTAAAGAGCATAGTTTCACTAAGTATTCTGACATGAATAAGGCAATGGATGATAAACATCGCTTTGCTCGTGAACATTTACCTGTTAAATCATACCAATTTTATTTAGCATATCTTCTTGAAAATCAGTGCTTAACATGTATGCCTTCGACTGTTAGAAATACGTTTGCCGCCTTAAACATTACGCCAAATTCTGAAAAATACGCCAGTTTGGTAAAAGAAAAATGTGGTGAATTAATGGCTAAAAAAGACGAAGAAGTAGCTAAGAAAAAAGATGATGGTAAAAAGTGGTTTAAAGCAATCACCATTACGGGTGATACACTTTCATTGGCAGACCTGAAGGGAAAGGTAGTTTATTTAGACTTTTGGGCTTCGTGGTGTGGACCTTGCCGTAAAGAGTTTCCTTATTCGAGAATATTACACGATAAATTAACAGAAAAGCAAAAAAAGCAGATAGTGTTTCTATACATTTCGATTGACGAAGTAGCAGACAATTGGAAAAAAGCTATGATTGACATGAAATTAGATAATGGCACTAACGTTCATTCTGTGGGTGGTTGGCAGTCTGATGCAACTAAATTCTTTCGTTTGCAGTCAATTCCAAGGTATATGCTGATGAATAAAAAAGGAGAAATTATTGAGCCAAACGCCAAAAGACCAAGCGACCCAGAAATAATGAATGATATTCTGAAACTATTGGAAGAGAAGTAATTTTAAGTGTAGGGCTTAGTTGTTAGCATTAAACTCGCTCACAACTAAGCCCTATATCTTTAAACGTTGTTTTATTTTCGAGTAATCAATGAGCAGGTCAAAAAGTTGTATTACAAAACCCTGATACCTAAATCCTATCTCCTTTCCTAATCAAGTTCTTCTAAAAGACTCACAAAATGAACGTAGTTACCTCGGTATTTTTTATGAACTTCATCGTGTAAATCATCTAAATATTCGTTTTCAAATACTTCAAATCCTTCAATACTATCGAATTTATATTGAACCGAAAACGTTGTACCTCCATTGTCTAACTCTGTTAAAAGTCGCATGACTTTCTGACTTTTAGGAAAACCTGTTTTCATAACCTCTGGGATATGAATATTTTTCATCCAAGTCAAAAACTCTTCTTCTAAATTTTTATCAATATTGTATGTAATGTTGTGTATGAGCATTGTTTTTCTGTATAAATAAAAATCCACTACTTGCAAAGGTAGTGGATTTTGGTGAAACCTATTTTATGAATACTTTACTGATTGGCTATTTTTCGTATTTCATCAAGTTTTGTACAATTGGTTACGCAGTCGCCGTTGGCATTTAGTACAAATTTATTACCCGATGAATCGACCAATTCTAACTGTTTGGTTGCTGGCAAAATATTTACCTCTGTAAAGTAACACGGAGCAATTTTTGCATTAAAACGATTGATAACGCCCAATTTACCCTGTCCTTTTGAGACAATTGATAAGCCATTATTGAATGGACGAACTTCATCATAATCAAATGCTACTTGAACTTTCCCTTTTTTATCAATAAAGCCGTATTTATTATTATCGTATCGCACACCATAAAGACCTTCAGTTGTCACCATAATATCTTTATAGGTTGGTTTTGCTATTACCTTTCCTGTTGTGTCAATCAGTCCCCATTTACCGTCTTTCATTACAGGAAATAATTGGTTAGAATCATATCGTTTGATAGATAAATAACTTTGAGTAGTAATTCTTCTCAAGCTATAACGTTCAACCAAGTTATATTCAACCGACATATCATCTCCATTTTTGGTTGGATTAAAAGTCTTGATTGCAATATAGCTTCCATTGAAAAGTGTATCTGTGGTTGCGTATTTTATGCCAA
This sequence comes from Cytophagales bacterium, assembly GCA_013298805.1. GTDB lineage: Bacteria > Bacteroidota > Bacteroidia > Cytophagales > Spirosomataceae > Arcicella. The sequence continues at coordinate 4,256 of JAAFIU010000134.1, forward strand.
TTGGTGCAGCTTCATTTGTTTTACCAATAACTAAGTTTCCATTTTTATCATAAATAACATCAACACGGCAATTTCCTGCTGGGAGGCTACAATTTTTAACATTTTCTTTTGCCACAACCAATCCAAACCTGCTAAAATTGGCAACTTCATCAAAAGCGATTGGAATAATTTCTGTACCATCAAATTTAATATAACCACATTTAGTAGCTCCATTAATATTTGTTTTACAGGCTGAGACTAATCCAAATTGATTAAAATTACCTAAAGAACTATAAATAGGCTCAATAACAACTTTTAGTTCAAGATTGATAAAACCTACATATTTACCGTCTTTAATCTGAGCAAGCCCAAATCGGTTAAAATCGCCAATTGATGAATACGTTTTACTGGTTCTTAAATCTTTAAAATCAACTAATCTAATACCTGCTTCGTCACGAGCTATTCCTAAATTGCTACCTGCTGAAATTGTTGGGTCTATATTGATATTTATAAGAGATTCAAAAGAAGGTTTAATTTTGATGTTTCCGTCAGTATCCATTAATCCAACTTTCTTATTTTGCTCAATAATCATCCACTTACCTTGTTCTGTGGTTGAATTGATATTGTCATAAATAGCATCAATTTTAGTTGAACCATCAATTTTGATTAAGCCAAAACTCTTACCAGTTTTCACACGGTACAATTCACTATTGAAGGAAACAATTTCATCAAAATAATCAGAAAGTGGTTTTTTACTAACATCATAATTATTATCAATCAAAGCAAATTTTCCATTCTTAAACTTGGCAATGCTGATACCCATTCTTAATGCCTTAACATCTACGACATTCTCAAGAATATCACTTTCGTTTCCATAAGCATCAATAAAGTACCAATCAAATTTTTTAACTAATGCTTTTCCATCATTAAATAATTCTGCTTTTTCGTACTGACACGGAATTGTTTCATCACCGCAATAATTTAAGAAACCAAAAACTTGGTCTTTTTTGATACGTGCAAATCCTTGATGATAGTTTTCTACCAAACCATATCTCGAATTACCTTTGAAAGTTTCAAGTGGAAAACCAACAATATCATCTCCATCCAAATCTTTCATTTTAATAAATTTCCCATCATTTTTACTACTAAAACATTGTGCTGATACAACGCTTGAATGGCGTTTTTTGATTTCGCTCTTTTGGTCAATCTGAAAAATATCACGAATATTATCCGTTTCAATTGAACGAATGTCTCCTTTATATTTTTTATCTAAACGAGACAAATAAGTAGTAAATATTTCACTGTTTAAATTGCGGTCATTGACAACATCAGCCAAAAGGTTATTCTTAGTACTTCTATCAAGCCCTTCAAGGTCTTTTTTTAAGTTTAGAATAGCGTATTGACGTGCAGCTCCTACAGACTCTACCTGTTCAGTAGCGTGCATATCACCAATAAAAACCCCAGAGGAATCTTTCTTTGCGGAAGCAAAAATGGCACCTTGTTGAGCGATTAGGCTATGATAAGAAATGATTGAAAGGAGAAGGCAGTATATTTTTTTCATTTGAGTTAGTGAGTATTTTCTAATTTTCCGGGTCAAGGTTGCCTTAAAAAAGGTTCACTAAATTAACTTTTTTATTAGTCAATGTCAAATGTTATCTAAGTTTTAACTCAAATTTTATAATGTAGAAAATTAATAATGGATAAATAATTGATATTCAAAAACTTACAAAAAATATAAAATATATTATAAAAAAAGACAGGATAAGTAATTTAGTTAAAAATGGAAAATATTACTTTAAAGTAGAAATTTTTAATTTCGTTCCCCATAAAGCAAGGAATATAACAGAGAAGAAGTAAATAAGATTTCTTGAATCAATTAAGCCTTTTCCCAAAGCATTATATTGATAGTCGAGGCCAAATTGATTGAACAAATAACCGATACGTCCCATAAACGGAAGTTGAGCCAATTGACCAATTCCGTAGAAAAAAATCAAACATACTACAAAAGAAAACACAAAAGCTGTGACTTGGTTATCGGTGAAGGAAGACATCAAAACTCCAATAGCTGCAAATACACAGCCCAATAGTAAAAGCCCCAAATATGAACTAAAAACAGCCGCTGAATCAATATTTCCTTGTGGATTGCCCAATTGATAAACCGAGTAATAATAAAGCAATGTGGGAAGTAACGAGAGGAAGATAAGAAAACAACTGGTAAAATATTTACCTAAAACGATTTCCCATTTCGAGATTGGTTTGGTAAAAAGCAATTCAATTGTTCCAGATTTCACTTCTTCAGAAAATGCTCTCATGGTGATTGCAGGAATCAAGAACAAGAAAATAAAAGGTGAAATCTGGAAAAATAAACTCAAATCGGCATAACCAAAATCAAGGATATTATCTTTAAAAAACCACGTATAAAGTCCCGTAGCAGTTAAAAACACAGCAATAACGATATAACCAATAAGAGAATTAAGGAATGAATTGAGTTCTTTTTTGAAAATTTGAAACATCGGGTTCAGTATCAATTTGAAGTTTTAGAATAAATTTATTCAAAAACTGATTTATCTTTTTTTAGAATAGCAGCAATAATGAGAGATAATATAAAACCAATGAATAACATTCCGATTACGCTAAATACGAATAAAAAACCTGGACTCATAAACATCTTAGTATATTCCAAGGCTTGTTCAATTTGGTCGTCGGGCATTCCTTTTTTTTCCATCTCCTCCACTGCTTTTTTCATCATTTGCTCTGTGATGGTTGGGTCAATGAATTTCATGTAAGCAAATGAATAAAAACCGCTAATAATACCAACAATAGCACATTTTAATGTTCCTAAACCAAGCCCTTGCCCATAAGACATATACCCATGATTCTCTTTTTTAAAGTCACTCATGGCAAAATAAATACCCGCTGCAATTATTAAATAAACGAAATAACTTAACAATTGATTGCCTATTTGCCCAGAAACCATAATGGCGGTACTGTACAAAATATTAACCACGCCAATAATTACGCCCCACTTTAAGGCTGTCCGAGTTGTAGTTGTTTGGTTTTCCATAGTGTTTTAGATTTAAAAATGAAGTTTAATTTACATATCCTCTTCGATAATACAGCGTAATCATAATTGAAATTAGTAATCCTAAGGGTAATTTACCTTTCAAACCCACAATTTCATCAACGGCAATATTTTTAGGAGATAAGATTTTAAAAGCCTCTATCAATTCATTAAATGAACCTTCTCCCATTTCTTTGACGTAACCATCTTTCACGGCTGGAAGCTGAAGCGTTTGAATACTTTCAGAAATATAGGTAGAAAGAATAGAACTTCCACTACCGCTCAACCAAAAATAGAGTGTTATTGCACTTATCATTGCCCCCATTAAATTAGTTAGGTTGGCAACTACAAGTCCTTCCCAAAAATGCAAGGTTTGGTCAGGGTTGCTTTTTCTATAACTTTTAACCGATAAAATCATGCAAATCATACTCAGCAGCATGGTTGGGGCTTTTTTCCCATCTAAAGGAACACCTCCGTTAGCATATAAAATATAACAGTACGTCATGGTTAGCAAACCTGCTAATCCTCCATAAAGAAGTACATTCTTAAATAATGACTTATTAAACATATTTTTATTGATAGTTTTTCGTTGTTGGTATTAATGGCTGCAAAGACCGTTTCTAAGCCAATTATACCAAACTCAGCCATGTCAAATTCTAATTTTTTAGATTCTTCATCTTGTGGATTATGGTCAGACACAATCACGTCAATTGTACCATCTGCCAAACCTTCCCAAAGTGCTTCTATATCCTCTTGTGTTCTAAACGGTGGATTTACTTTGAGATTAGTATCAAAATCTGTCAAATCGTTTTCGGTAAAACAAAGCTGATGAGCTGCCACATCGCATGAAATTGGGAGTCCCATTTCTTTGCCCATTCTTACTAAATTGATGGTTTGAGCAGAAGATATACAAGAAAAATGCAAAATGCTTTTGTCCGTAAATCCTTGACTAAATGGCGTTTCCAAAACGTATTCCAAGAGTTTCATATCTCTCATCACCATTATTTCCTCTGCCATTTGGGGCATTCCTTTCATACCCAAAAAGGTACTTACCGTACCATCGTGCATTTGTCCGAAATGGGTCAAATTAGTATCTTCTGGATGATTGATTAACAATCCGCCAAATTGGGTAAGATACTGCAAACTTTTCAAGAAAATATCTGGATTTTGAATAGGATGCTCTCCATCGGTAAATGCCACGGCTCCTGCTTCATGGAGGTCAATCATCTCGGTAAAATCTTTCCCTTCGCACTTTAAAGTAACGGCTGCCATTGGGTGAAATTTCACTTTTTCACCCGAACGTTTTAGGTAATTGACACTCTCACGAGTTTGCACAACTGGATGAGTATTAGGCAATAAGGCAATTTCAGAAAAACCTCCTGCTAAGGCTGTTTCTTCCATTGACTCCAAACTTTCTTTATACTCATGCCCTGGTTCTTTGGCATGAACTCGCATATCAAACCATCCAACAGAAACACAAATATCTTCGCCTTCAATCATTTCATCGACTTCAATATCGACAAAATCTCCGATTTGGCTAATAATGCCATTTTCTATAAAAACATCTTTAGTCTGACCGTGAAATTCAGAAGATTTACAAATAATTTTAGCGGAACGAATAAGGATTTTCATCTTTCGTAGGTATGAATTATGAGGTATAAATTATGAGGTATTCGTAAACCATGACACCACTCATAACAATACGCTCAGTCCAAATCTTATTTTATATTATTACTACGTTTATCAAAAAAAAGCCCTGATTGTCAGGGCTTTATGAGAATATCAAAATAATATTAATGTCCAGTATGAGCTTTATAAGTATCAGCATCCATCAAAGACGCTACGTCTGCAATATTAGCCACTTTTACTTTCACCATCCAACCTTCTCCAAAAGGGTCAGAATTTACTAATTCTGGTTGGTCAACCAAAACAGCATTTACTTCTAAAATCTCACCAGCTACTGGTAAAAACAAATCAGAAACTGTTTTTACGGCTTCAACTGAACCAAAAATTTCGTCTTGAGCTAAAGTTTGTCCTACTGTTTCGATTTCTACGTAAACGATGTCACCTAATTCGCTTTGAGCAAAATCTGTGATACCTACCGTAGCGATATCGCCTTCTAATTTAACCCACTCATGTTCTTTTGTGTAACGAAGCTCTGCTGGAAAATTCATTGTTTTTATAGTAATTTAATGTTTTAGTATATGAAGCGAAATGCGAAATGCGAAATGCGAGTAAGTTAATAAACTAAAAAATCTTACGACTTCTCATTGACAAATCCCAAATCGTTTCAGCATAATAATTTGTTGCTGATTTCGGGTGCAATTTAAGACAATTTTTTCAAAAGATATTAGCTTTAAGGCTTATCCTTCTTAATATTTTTCTTGTTTGACTACTCTCCTAACACCTAACTCTTATCACCTAAGCCCTTCTTTGCTTTACTCCGACAAACTAAACCTTACCTGCACACCCGCTTGGTCGGTTGAACGATAATATAAATTTGACACAAACGGATTATTAAAGTTCTTGTCGTAATACGCTGTCACGCTTAATTTTTTATTCACATTGTAGCTGGCTTGGGGACGAAACTGAAATTGCGTAAAGCCTTGCGTAACCACTGGAACATCGTCTAATTTCCGTTGAATTGTTCTGGTATCTCTAATGGTTAATCTTGCCTCAAACTTCAAATCATTCTGTAATCTCACCCGTTTTCCTCCAACTTTGAAAGGTACTAACATATTAGCCTTCGTGAAACCCATTCCAAACATCAAGTCTTTGTTACTCAATTCATTTACATAATTACTGGCTAAATTTAAACCAATATTGCGGTCTTGGCTATAACTTATTTGTAAAGAAATCTTACTTTTTGTGGTAGCATTTATACCAATCAGTGGCGAAAACTTCTCTTGAAAAGTAATTATACTCATTGAGTAGATAGGAGCTAAATACTCATCTCCTTTATCAATCAAAATTGGACCTGATATTGGTAAGGTCGTGACATTTTGATTATTAATCTGTCCTTTTGTCAAATAAGCTGTATTATACATCATATTATTCAAAGTCAAGAGTGAAACATCCCTATACCCTAATTCAGAAGTAAAATTACCTACACTATATGTTGACGAATAAGCGTGTTGTATGGAAATATTGGAGAATTTTCGTTTAAACCAACCGATGTTCGACAAGCCATTATAATCTAAACGCCAGTTGGGAAGCGGAATATTCACAAAAGGCGAAAAACTAACTTTATCAGGCGATACACCACTATATGCCGCAAAAAATGCTGGAATTAATACATCTTGCGAGTTTTTGTTATAAATACCCTTTATTTCAATACCTTTCTGTGCATTCAATCTATCTAAAATCACCTGTCGGTAACTTCTAAAACGATTAAAAATTACAGAATTATCATCAGGAGAATTACTATCAAATGCCGTTAAGAAAGATAAAAATGACATACTGTAATTTCCTGAACGAACTGGGTTAAAACTGGCAAATTTCTTCTGAAGGTCTAAACTATCTACACGATAATTTTCTTGGTAATTATCGGTTCTGCTCCATTTTCCTTCCAATTGAATCTTAAAATCTTTGAAAGGCTCAATAGCTGTTCGGTACGTTAAATTTTGGGTACGCATTTGTAAAAAAGGTACATTTTGCGTTCTACTTTTTGTTAACCAACCATTTTCGGAAGCTCTAAAACGAATATTAGGGTCTTGACTCCCCGTGATAAATGCAAAACCAGGAGCAGAATTAATATTATTCATACCCAAAATTCCTGGGGTTGGTAAAAAACCAGGTAGAGAGGTTGATTCATCTATAGTATAATTTACCTGAATACCTCTAATTGCCATCAATAAACGTGTTACACTACGCAAGAAATCTGGTTGTGGTTTAATAATATCTTCATCATCCCCTGGATTTCGAGCCACATTTTTACGTGACACACGGGGCTGATTTGCCAAACGCAACGCTCTGACACGGTTATAAAGTGCCACTAAGTCTATCTTTCCGTTAATACCTCTACTTCGGGTATTTTTAATCACATTGCCAAATAAGAAACCATCATCGTCCTTAATTTGGTATGAGTTAGCAAAATAGGTATAACCAAAACGGTGGCTATAATCGGCAGTCATCCAGTCGGTTAGCGGTGATTTATTTAATGGCAAACGCCACACGCCATTGACTTGTTGGTCAAAACCTTTGGTACGCCCCAAACGTCTAAGATTTCGACTGACCGAATCTTGTTTTACTTGTGTATCTAACTCTCCATAGGGTTCGTCAATAATAGCATTTACATTGGCAATATAACCCACCACTACACTTTTGGTAAGATTCCAGTTAAGGTTGTAAGCACGATTAAACAACCAATATTTTTCAAAAAGTGGCGGCACTCCATCAGTGGTTAATTTAGGTGTTCCAATTCCTAAATTTTGAGTTGGCGAAGCATTGCGTAATTGTGTTTTGACAAAACTTCTATCCATATCCGCTCTTAACGTTACGGAGTTGGGCAATAAATTAAGGTTAAACTCTTTCACCCAACGTAAAAGTGGGTGCGTTGATTTCATTTT
>JAAFIU010000100.1 GCA_013298805.1 Cytophagales bacterium
ACAAGTTATTGCTCGAAATAACCATAAAAATTCTTCGGAAATCTTTACGGAAAAAGACCCAAGTCTCAACCATTTTTGGGGATTTTTTGCTCATCAACGTATCAATCGTTTAGCTATTTTTACATTACCTCACGACATGATGCCCTTCTACAAAACGCACCTTCGGTATTTGATGGAACATTCCGTTGCACCCGACCAAAGGCGGTACGCAGTCAAAGATGAAGCCCCACGTCACTTTATCGACTTGGATGCTTACGGAGATAGTGCTACTTACAAACTGCCTATCTTTTGGAAAGATGCCGTTGAGAAATTCACAGAAGATTCCCTCCTCAAACATGGTATTGTTCCTTGGCATATTCAATTGATGAAATTTCAGTTGACAAAGGCATTTCAGGAAAGAGATGCTCAAAGAATCCTGAGAATTTCGGCAGAAATTGGACATTATATTGCCGATGCCAACGTTCCTTTACATACAACTTCAAATTATAACGGTCAAAAAACCAACCAGATTGGTATTCATGGTTTTTGGGAGTCTCGTTTACCAGAATTATATTCGGATGATTATGATTTCTTTGTGGGAAGTGCTGAATACGAACGTTTTATTGGTAAAAGAGCTTGGCAAGCCGTCAGAAATGCTAATTCAGCTTTGGATTCGGTTTTGGTTTTTGAGCAAAAATTAAACACAAATTTCAAAGAAACCAAGAAGTACAGCATTGAAGAACGTAATGGACAAAATATCAAAGTTTATGCCAAAGATTACGCTAAAAAATATCATCAATCGCTTAATAATCAAGTAGAAAGACAGATGAAAAATGCCATTAAAATGATTGGAGATTTCTGGTTTTCGGCTTGGGTAGATGCAGGTCAGCCCGATTTAACCGCACTTTTAGAATTCAAATTATCGGAACAACAGAAACAAGGCGAAGAAAAAGAACAAAAATCTTGGTTGCAGAAATTATTTAAAGTTCGGGATGAGTAGCACGATGCTTCTGCATCGACTAAATCGGATTCAATTTAATGTCAACTATAAAATACATCTTGCCGATGCCGAAGCATCGGGTTACAGCACTTATCTTTGCGTTATGAAATCACAAATCATTTTAAAGACAGGTAAAGAAAATCCTGTAAAACGTTTTCACCCTTGGGTATTTTCGGGAGCAATTGCAAAAATTATTGGTTCACCAAAAGACGGTGAAGTGGTGGACGTTTTAGATTCGTTTAAAAACTATCTTGCCACAGGGCATTATCACGAAGGCAGTATTGCCGTAAAAATATTCTCATTTAAAGAAATTGAAGATGAAGCAAATTTCTGGTTTGAAAAAATACAGAAAGCTTATGATGTTCGCCAATTAATTGATTTTCAGAATACTAACTGTTTTCGTTTGATTCATGGTGAAGGTGACGGTTGCCCTGGACTTATCATTGATTATTACAATGGCGTGGCAGTTTTTCAAGCTCACAGTATTGGAATGTACCTCGAAAAAGAGAAAGTTTCACAGGCGTTACAGAAAGTTTTTGGCGAAAAATTATTGGCAGTTTACGATAAATCTCACGAAACATTACCGAAACAATTTGCGGAAAATGTAAAAAATGGCTATTTGTTCGGACAATGTACCGTTCCGCATGAGGTTGCTGAAAATGGATTTAAGTTTTTAATTAACTGGGAAACAGGTCAAAAAACAGGCTTTTTCCTTGACCAAAGAGACAACCGTGCTTTGTTAGCCAAATATTCTAAAGGCAAAAAAGTTTTAAATTCATTCTGTTATTCGGGCGGGTTTTCGATGTATGCTTTAGGAGCTGAGGCTGAATTAGTTCATTCGGTGGATGTTTCTCAAAAAGCCATTGATTTGGTTACTCAAAATATTGAAGCTAATAATTTTCAAGATTTGAATCACGAATCTTACGCAGAAGATGTGATGAAATATTTGAAGGCAAATGACCAATTTTACGACTTAATTGTGCTTGACCCACCTGCCTACGCCAAAAACGTAGCAACTCGCCACAATGCTATTCAAGGTTATAAAAGATTAAATGCCGAAGGATTTAAACGCTTGGCAAAAGGTGGAATTCTGTTCACCTTCTCATGTTCGCAAGTTGTTGACCGAGAATTGTTTTATAATACCGTTGTTTCGGCAGCATTAGAAGCGGGCAGACAAGCGAGAGTTTTACATCACCTAACCCAACCTGCCGACCACCCCGTAAATTTCTTTCATCCAGAAGGAAGTTATTTGAAAGGATTGGTTTTGTATGTTGAGTAGGACGTGAATCAAGGAGAAAAGGAAACGGGAAAACGGGAGATAGGAAAATGTAAAAATGGGTATGATTTTAGAAATCATACCCATTTTGTTTTAGAATTGTCCGTTTTGATAAAGCTCTACTTAATTTTGACCTTGGAACTCCCATTATTTGTAAAAAGATTCTTGAAAACATTAATCAAAGATTCTGATTTACCTTCTGAAAGACTAATATTTTTGTTAATATAATTTTTCAAATCTTGTCCACCCCTACGTGAAGCATAAAGCCTTTTGTGATTACTCATGGTCACAATTTTTTCACTATGGTCATAGCTTTCCAACTCATCTAAATTGATTAATATACTATTGGAAATAGAAAAGAACCGATGATTATTGACTAATAATTGGTCATATTGTCCTAAGTTTCTGGATGAAATGACTTCTTCACCATTTTTGAAAATAAAGCGGGTAACCTCTTTATCCGCTTCTAAATACACAATTTGGTCAATTTGAACAAACGAAATGACACCTCCTATTTTATGGACGGCTAATTTAGAGTTCTTATTATCGGGCGACCTAACCAAATCCATAAACAATTGAATTTGATTAAGATATTGCTGCGGATTACTTCGTTCAATTGCTTTATTGATAGCGCTTTCAAACAAAATTGGGTCAATAGGTTTTGTCAAGAAATCAAGAGCCGAATAGGCAAATGCCATCGTTGCGTAATCAAATTTTCGATTACCCGTCAAAAATATTATCTCAAAATCAATGGGAATATTGAGCCTTTGAATTTGGTTGAGAATATCATAACTCGTTCCACCCATTATTTCAATATCCATCAAAATAAAATCAGGGTTGTGGCTTGTAATTAGCTTTACTCCATCCACCACATTATCTGCCTGACCGATGACTTCGACTTGGGGAAACATTTTTTTCAATAATGATTTTATCAAATCTACTTCGTGAGCTATGTCTTCAATGATTATTACTTTCATCTTGTTTGTGTAGGTTATTTATATCCAATTTTTATTGTTACAACAGTTCCTCCTTTGAGGCGGTCATCGGTATTAATTTCAATTTCATAGCCCATTTCATTGAGAATTTCTACTCTCTTTTTTACGAGTTGTGTCCCTCTTGACTTATACTTTTTGATAGATGTTAATTGTAGTTCTGCCGCTTTTTCCCTTCCTACACCATCATCTTCAATGGTACATATTAAAGTGTCTTCGTCCAAACTCAGGAAATGTATCCATAAATTACCTATTTCACTTACATTTTTATATAGCAAACCATGTTTAATGGCATTTTCAACGAATGGTTGAATAATTAATGGAGGAACTCGGTAGTTGTTAGGATTTAGTTTACCGTCTAATTTTATTTCATAATTAAAGCGACCACTATACTGCAATTGCTCAAACTCAATGTACATTTTTAGTAGTTCAATTTCACGTTCAAGGACAATTTCGTGTTTGAATAAAGACCCAATTTGTTCATCTCCCAAAAGTGATGCTTCCAAATAGTTTCTAATCAAAGACGAGAGTTTCACTAAATTGTCACTGGCTTTTTGAGTCTCATTATTTAGAATTAAGTGTTGGAGTGTTCCTAACACATTGAAGGTAAAGTGCGGATTCATTTGTGCCTGAATTGTTTGGACTTGTAGAAAGCGAACTTTGTTTTCCTGCTCTTCAATTCGTTTGCGTTGTTCACTAACTTTGTGAGTTTGGCTACGTTCTTTTAACCAAATGTATGCTACAATAAGCAATAAAATGAATCCAATAATAGAGGCATATTTGTAGAAATTAGGTGATTTATAAAATGGTACTGAAATAGTGAATTGTTGGGTGGCAATACTATACTCTCCCGCATCCAATGTTCCTAAGCGTGAGCGAACTTCAATGATATGAGTACCATTTGGCAAATTATTAACCATTAATAAATTTTGTTCTTGCCAATCGCTCCATTTATCCAACACTCCTTTAATTCTAAAACTGTATTGAGATTTAAAGGGCTTATCTTCACCAATAGACTCTACCGTAAAAGCAACAGCATTTTGTCCGTAGGGCAGATTTATGGTTTCAGTGTTATTTACAAACGCAACATTGTTATTTCCTACTTTCGTGATAAAAGTTTTGAGTGTACGTTTTTGTAAGTTTAGTTCTTGGGGATTCATTCTTGTAAGCACAGAACCAGATGTAATCCAAATATAACCGTTTGAATCACGAAATGAACCCAATTGCCCAGGTTCTACTCCCATATATCCGTTATGATGGTTATAGACTTTGAGTTCGACTTTACCATTAGCATTAAACTTTTGAAGATTTAATATATAAAGACCATGCAAATTTCCAATCAAGAGGTGCTGACTGTCAATTTGTTCTACTAAATTAATCATTCCATCAAAATGATTCAATAAAACTCTCTCAAAGGTATCTTTTTGAGGATTATAACGAAACAAACCATCTCGCCACGACATTGCCCAAAGTGTACCCTGCCAATCAAAATATAATCCCAAAATCCCTTTGGTGGCAATTTTATGATTATCAATGGTATAATATTTAAACTGTTTATTATCAGGATTATAGCGACCGATTCCCCAGCCCGAAAACCAGTATTCATTGTTTGGTGCAACAACCACCGAATTTATTAGAGAAGTGAAAATTTTAGCAGTGTCCTTAATAAATTCAATACTATTTGGCGTTTGACTTTGAACTGTATAAAGTTGATTATATCCAGAGGCGACAATCTTATTTCTTTTCTTGTCTTCTGCAATACAAAAAGCCAAGGGATCACCTTGCTTATGCGTAAAAAACTGCCATTTCTGATAATTATACTTAAAAATGCCACTTACATGTGGTAACCAAATATTATCAAACTTATCTTTTAGCGGTTTATAATACCAATCATTAGATGGATAACCCTGTTTTTTCAACCACTCAGGAATTTCTATTTCTCTTTGTTTTTCGGGCAAAGTGTTAATTGTTTTTCCATTAAATTTTTGGAGAGAAACCTTGAAATTCAAGAAATATAATTGCTGGTATTTGTCTTCTACCACCCCCCAACAATACGGCACTTGTTCTTCCGAAAACTGTCTAAAAGCCTTTCTGGTCAGTTGCCAAAGTCCTTTTTCGGTTGGCAGCCAAAGCGTTTCAGCATCTGGTTGATTTAAAAAAGTAAGGACGGTTGCCAAAGGGGGATTTTTAGTAATAAAGTCAGCTTGTTTGGTGTTTTTGGGTAGGAAAAAGAGTTTGGCATTGGCAACAAAAACAAAATCGTGATTAATAGAATTAATCACTTGAAAATTGTTTCCCTCTATCTTTAAAAAGGGTTTTAAAACTAATCCATTCCAAGAATAATAAATTTGTTCAGAACTATTCAATGACCTAAAAATGAACTCATCCTTAAAGACAACTTCTACAGTATGACATGGAGGTAATTGTAATTTTTGCAGTTTTCCGTTTTGACAACTGTAAGATTGTTTTCCAATGTGGAGTATTAGGTTTTTAGTCAAAGGGAAAAAATATACTCCAATTAAACTATCCGCTAAATAGTTAGGTGCGTTTTTTAAAGGATAAGGTAAAAGCGTATCACCTACAATATGAAATAGAGTTCTTGTATTCTGAGCATCAATAGCTACGGAAAAGCATTCACCTTTATCGGTAAAAGTGGGAGAGGTTATTTCATTGATACCTTTTGGAGTAGTATATTTTTTAAATTTTTTCCCATCAAAACGAACTATACCTTTTGTTCCGCAAGAAATCCAAATGTAGCCTTTATTATCCTCTTGAATATCTGTGATATAATTACCTAACAGACCATCAGCAGTTGTGTAGTTGGTAAAAGATTCTCCATTAAAGCGACTAACTCCAAAACCTGTACCAGCCCAAACCATTCCACGACTATCTTTCAAAACATTAAAAACCTGCATTTGAGCCAAACCCTGATGTGTAGTATATTTTTGAATAGGATACTCTTGGGCAGAAGCTATCCAACAATTGGCAAAGAAAAATAATATTAAAAAGAGAATACGAGTCATGCAGATAATTGGTAAAATATTTTGGTGCAAGATTATAAATAAAAACCGAATTGACACGATAAGCGAACAATCTTGGTCAATATTTCAAACAACTGGTCGAAAAATCCTTAAAAATGGTTTTTCCATTTACCAGTTATTTGAAATATTGACCATTTTTCGGTAAAAAATGACCAGTTGTTGGATATTTCTATGTGGTAAGAAAAAAATGTGGGAATATTGGCTAATTATTATAATCATAAATATTGCTTTTCTAATCACCTTAATTCTGTATGTACAACTCTCACAATATACCAGTATTAACATTGAATGCTCGTCAAAATAAGCAAGTATCCATTGACCAAATCTTATTTCTTGAAGCAGATATAAATTATACCCACTTTCATTTTGAATCTAAACGAAGGACAACAATTGCCCATTGTTTAAAACACTTTGAGCCAGATTTGCTACCCAATGGATTTGTACGGATTCACCGTTCCTGCATCGTCAATGCTCAATTTGTAAGGCAAACCAATTTGCAAACCAATACCATTACCCTCACTGATGGCACAGAGTTAAAGGTTGCCCGAAGACGTATAAAAGGGCTTTCTCAATTGATTTTTTGATGGTATTTACCTAATACCTACATACAAACTACTTAATAATCTGATTGATAGCTATTTGAATCTACAATCACTGTCAATAAAACGATCACATCAATGCCCCCCCTTAAAACAGCATTCTCCATACTAACTTTTATAACAGCAGTTTGTCTATTTCAAAACTGTTCAAAAAGTAGTGAATCTATACCACTACCTGCTGCCAGTTTTAGCTGGGAAAGTGCGGAAAATGGGATTCAGTTTACAAATACGTCAAAGGATGCTGAAAGTTATGAGTGGGATTTTGGTGATGGTTCAGCCAAAGTAGTAGACAAAAATCCGTTACATAATTATGCACAAAATGGAAAATATACCGTATTACTAAAAGTGAAAAATACGGCTGGCATTAGCGAATCCAAACAAGAAATAGCAGTTTCCAATTATCCAACGGCAGATTTTAGTTATGTTGACGGCAACTTTATTGCTCCCGTAGAAATAACGTTCACCAACAAATCATTGAACGCAATAACTTATCAATGGGATTTTGGCGATGGAAGTAGTCTGTCTAATGAGGTATCTCCAAAAAATATTTTCCAAAAGGGAGGAACCTTTTTGGTTACACTCACTGCAAAAAAGGCAACATCTGAAAGTAAGTTTCAGAAAACTATTACGATTAAAGACCCTACTTTCATTGATGGTAAGATTATCTGTACACAAACTAATATACCTATTGCAAATGCCACAATCACTGATTTGAATGATAATGTATTGTCAAAAGCAGACCAAAATGGGGTATTTAAAATGAAATCATTGGGTAGTAATAAACCTATTAAGCTTAAGATTTCTGCTAATGGATTTATCACAAGAACTACCAATATTCTGGACAACGCCCATACTGTAACTATTGATATTATCGAAAATAAGCCACCGTTTTCGGCAGACTATTATGGGCAGTTGGTTTTTTGGACGAATGGTAATTTTAGTCTTACCGAAAGAACTGCCCCACAAGCTAATAAGGCATGGAATACAAACCCAAAGATTTACATAAAAACAACCCTAAATATTTATAATAACGGAACTTTTGAGAAATCAAGCTCAGAGAAGGTATCGCAAGTAGCCCTTGATAAAGTAACGGAGAGTTTGCCTATAATTTTTAAGGAAGTTACCAAAGATAAAATCAAAATTGAAAAGATCGAATATGGTACAGAACGAATTCATTTGAGTGAAGCTGGATGGATTACGATTGAGTTTTTTGATAGAACCAATAACCCCCAACCATTTTCGGGTACTGGAGGAAACTCATCTATTGGTAATAGTATGTACGGCACCGTTAGGGTTGGAACTACTGATATAAGTGATACAAAATTCCCTTGTCAAATATTTGGAGCAGGTTTAATATTTCATGAAATGGGTCATTGTTTGGGGCTTGGGCATACCACCAACTTAGACCCTCCTAATATGATGACTGGAGGTGCAGCTTGTTTTGTGAATGAGTCACATTATTCTTCATTAGAAAAATACCATACTCAAATTATGTATGCAAGACCACGAGGCAACCAATATCCCGATAATGACCCTGATGGTTTTGCATTTTAGTAAGCCTATACACGACAAATTATATCATTTTCAAAGATTTTTATACTTTTTAATTAAAACTGTTAAACTAATGACAAATCATTCTTTCAAGTCTCCACTATTGACTTTAGCTTTTTATTTATTCCTATGTCCTATGTACTTATTTGGGCAGAGTCAATCGACAATCACTTTGAAGACAAGTGTACAAACAGATACCCTCTTTTCAAAGAAAATAGTCAATCAGCAAGAGTATTCGATAACGCTTTCGTCGGCATCATTTAAACGGGGAAATGATACTACTTATGTATCAAGTAGCAATGGTATCAACATTCCTGTTGGTTGTGCTAAGTACATTTATGCCCCTCTGACATTGCCTACTGGTAGTAAAATCACAGGTTTTTATGCTACTTTTAAATATGCCAATGACTTTAATTTACCCTTATACTTATATTTGTATAAAACAGATTGCTCAGGAGAAACACCCGTTTTAAAACGATTTGGTAGCCAATTTGTCGGCGGCACAGGCTCAATCACCGACATCAAATGTGTACAAAGTTCCCCTTTTAATGGGTCATCATATCAGTCCGACTGTGATACATCCACACCAACAACCTTGCCTTTTACACTTACTGAGAACGCATTTCATATTCGATTGTTCAATAATCCTGTTTCTGTGGCAAACTATGCCAAGCAAGCCGTGTTATATTCGCTTACTGTAAAATATATTCTTCCTTGATGCTTCAAATTTTTACAAAAAACACGAGTTATTGATGGCAGGGTAGAAATGTAAAAAGGGGTATGATTTTGGAAATCATACCCCTTTTTACATTTTACTTTTTCTGTTCCTCCTTTCTCCGTTTCTCCCCTATTAGTCCACAAATCTAAAGATTCTACTCCATCTGATTTTGCTCA
Organism: Cytophagales bacterium; assembly: GCA_013298805.1. Taxonomy (GTDB): domain Bacteria; phylum Bacteroidota; class Bacteroidia; order Cytophagales; family Spirosomataceae; genus Arcicella. Next base: position 9,333 of record JAAFIU010000100.1, read on the forward strand.
AGAAAGATTTGTTAGGGTCAAGCGACATCCATACAAAAACTGCTTTCCCAACTACGTGGCTTGCAGGAACAAAACCCCAATAACGAGAATCGGCTGAATGATGACGGTTATCTCCCATCATAAAATAATAATCTTGTTTGAAAGTATAAGAAGTAATCGTTTTACCGTCGATACTGATTTTGTATCCGTCAACCACTACATTTTTATTTCCTTCGTAATATTTGATGATATACTTATATTTATCAACACTTTGCGAATCCAATTTAATAGTTACGCCTTCTTTCGGAATCCAAAGTGGGCCATAATTATCTTTATTCCAAACGTAAGACTTTCCTGCCATTGGCGTTGCAGAGGCATCATTAGTCATACCATCTTCTCCGTCAGGTGTTCCTTTAGGGGCTTTCAAAATCTCAGCACTTACAAAAGTTTTCAATTTCTTAATCTCTGAAATATTGTCTTCGTAAGTATTCACAACGTAGTCATGTAAGCCTGCGATTGACGAGTCTTGAGCTGTCAATTGAACTTCTTGCCAGTTAAAATTAGGTTGTCCAGTTGCGTCAATACCATTCGTAATATCGTATTTATCAAAGAATTCATCTGTTAATGCTTCTTTCACTTTAATCAAATATTCGTGTTGCATACGCTTCGGATTTTCCATTGGTTTTCCGTCAATGTAAACTTGCGTATCACGAATTTCTAAGGTTTTCCCAGGTGTTCCGATACAACGTTTGATGTAATATGTACGTAAATCAACGGGAGCATCTCCATCAGGAGCGTAGTTTGGCACATTAAAAACTACGGCATCACCTTGTTTTACCTCCGAAAATCCCGGTAATCTCTTAATTGGCAAATCCAACCAAGTTAAATAGGAAGGTAAATCTGTACCCCAAATTTTCTGGTGCGTTAAAGGTACTTGTAAAGGAGTTTTAGGAGTACGAACTCCGTAGTGTAACTTACTTACGAACAAAAAATCACCAACCATCAAAGAGCTTTCCATTGACGGCGTTGGAATTGTGTATGCTTCAAAAAGGAAGAAACGAATAATTGTAGCTGCTACTACCGCAAAAACGATTGAATCAAGCCACTCACGAAAAGCTGATTTCTGAACTGGTTGTTTTTTATCTGACATTTTGTTTTTTACTATATTTATTGATTAACCGAGTTATTGAAGGGTAAATTTATTGATATTCAAGTTAGTCGTAAACATTCTTAAAAATTACAGATTACATGAAATATTTTATTTATTGCTCCATTCACTCATTGTATCATTCACTAATTCACTCATTGGGTTTACCCAATACTCAACAATTCTTTCATGCCAAATACGCCTTTTTTGCCCACAATCCATTCAGCGGCAATAACTGCCCCCAAAGCAAAACCTTCACGCCCATGTGCAATGTGGGCGATTTCAATTTGGTCAATTTCTGAAATGTATTTTACGATGTGCGTTCCCGGAACTTTACCTTCTCTCGCCGACCAAATTGCCACTTCATTATCAGTAGAAAGTTCGTTACTTACCCATTTATTTTTACCGTCTAAATTTTCAATAATACCCTCCGCAATGGTTATGGCTGTTCCAGAAGGTGCATCTTTCTTTTCGGTATGATGTATTTCCGTAGTAGAAACGGTATATTGTTTCTGTGGCGACATCAAACGAGCTAATGTTTTATTCAACTCAAAGAATAAATTAACACCAATCGAATAATTTGACGACCAAAAGAATGCTCCACCTTTTTCAACAGCAAGAGCTTCCATTTCTGGTTTTTTATCAATCCATCCCGTTGTTCCACACACCACTGGAACGCCTTTTTCAAGACATGATTTTACATTCTGATAAGCAGAAGATGGATGACTAAATTCAATAACAGCATCTACTTCTGAAGCCGTAAGATTTTCAAATTCTTGACGATTATCTACGTCGATGCGGGCTACAATGTTATGACCTCGGCTTTGGGCAATTTTTTCAATAACTTTACCCATTTTGCCGTAGCCAAGTAATACTATGTTCATATTTTTTTAGGTAGTAGTTATGAATTATGAGTGATGAGTGATAAGTAATAAATGATGAGTAATAAGTGATAAGTGATAAGTGATAAATTTTATTGGAACTAAATGACTCCGAAAACTCATTACTCATGACCCATAACCCGTAACTCATACTTTATAACTCATAACTCATAGCTCATAACTCATAACTAAATTTACTTGAATGCGAATGTTAATTTTGCTCCAAAAACGGGCGTTGCCATGTCTGGACTTGTAATGGTTGGTTGTATTTTTAATGAAATATCATCCGTCATATCAAAGGTTTTCAAGTGAGCCGTTACGTTGGCATCAATGATATTGGCTACCCAAACAACCGCCAACAATAAATATGAACCGTCTCTATTTCTTCTATATCCCGACACAATGGTATTCAACTGATTGCTATTATAATCTCTGGAAATACTTTGATTATAAAGAGGTACAGATAGAGTTGCGGTACTTGCTAAACCTTGGTCAGATGCTTGTTGTAAATAGTCTTTATAATAATGATAACGAGTATCATTATAAATAATAAAAAAGATATTTACGCCAAATGCTCCCGCAATAAATGGTAATTTCCAAGGTTGACGGTTATTAATTTGTCCCCAACCAGGTACCATTGCTGAACGAATTGTTGATATTCTTGGGATAATTTTATAGAATTTCTTTAAGGAGTCTTTCTTACTAAGTTTCTTTACCAAAGTATCTTTCACGGTGATTTTTGAGGTATCAACCACAATTTTTTGGGAGAAAACTTTTGTAGAAAAAGTCACGAAAAGAAGTAAAAACAATAATTTTTTCATCTAAAATTTTTAAAAATCAAACGCAAAATTACCGCATATATTCTTGGTACTAAAACGATTTAAGATTTTTTAATATTTGTCTCAAGAAAAAGGGTCAGATTTTAGTTGTTAGTTTTGAAAGCTAATCACTAAAAGCTAACCCTTTTAACCTTCTACGCTTTAATCGCTAATAAAATTTTGTCTAATTCTTCTTGTGAAGTAAATGGTATTTTGATTTCTCCTTTACCTTTTTCATCTGCCTTTACCACCACTTTTGCCCCAAAATAAGCCTGTAATCTAAATTGTAAACTTCTTATTTCTTGCTTAATTCCTCCACCAATTGCTTTCTTTGCCGTATTTACTAAATTAGAATCTGCTAAATCTCTTACGGCTTCTTCCACTTTTCGTACCGACCAATCATCAGAAATTATCTTCTTGAAAATATCTAATTGTTGTTCACGGTCGGTAATATTGATAATTGCTCTGGCGTGTCCCATCGAGATTTTCATATCTCTCAAAGCCACTTGAATAACATCAGGTAATTTCAGAAGGCGAATATAATTATTTACCGTTGTTCTATTTTTACCAACTCTGTCACCCAATTCCTCTTGTTTTAATGAACATTCCGTAATTAATCGTTGATAACTTAGGGCAATTTCGATAGCATTTAAGTTTTCACGCTGAATGTTTTCAATCAATGCCATTTCAAGCATTTGTTGGTCATCGGCAGTTCTTACATAAGCAGGAATTCTTGTTAAACCAGCACGTTTTGATGCTTGTAAACGACGTTCTCCCGAAATCAACTGAAATTTATTTGGCCCAATTTGGCGAACCGTAATTGGTTGAATAATACCTTGTACTTTAATTGAATCAGCTAATTCATTAAGAGCCTCTTCGTCAAAGTGAGTACGTGGTTGATAAGGGTTCGTTTCAATCAACTCAACCGAGATTTCATTCATCGAACTGATTTGTTCCAACCGTGAAGGTCGCTCCATTGGAGTAACTGGTTGACGAGGTTGGACATTATTTACTTCGTCAGAATCTTGAAGTAAAGCCCCTAAGCCTCTTCCCAATCCGACACGTTTTTTCATTGTTGGAATTTCTACTTTACTCATTATTTTTTAGTTTTAGGTGTTGGGGGTTAGGGGTTTAGAATTAGGAATTAGGAATTAGGATTGAGGATTGAGTTAATCCTAATTCTTAATTCCTAATCCCTAACACCTAATCCCTAACCCCTAACCTCTACTCTTGTGTAACGTATCCATTTTTTGCCAAAACCTCACGAGCGAGATTTAGGTAACTAATTGCTCCTTTACTTTCAGAATCGTGGGCGATAGCGGGAACGCCAAAGCTTGGGGATTCAGAGAGACGAATATTTCGAGGAATAATGGTATTGAAAACCATATTGTGAAAATGAGCCGTAACTTCTGCCACAACTTGATTGGAAAGACGAACCCTTAAATCGTACATCGTCAAAAGAATTCCTTCAATAGCAAGATGTGTATTCAATCGAGACTGAATAATTTTTACCGTATTCAATAACTTTCCGAGACCTTCAAGAGCGAAATATTCACATTGTACTGGAATAATCACTGAATCTGCCGCTGTAAGGGCATTAATCGTAATCAAACCTAAAGATGGCGAACAGTCGATGATGATAAAATCGTAATTAGCAGAAATGGGCGCTAATGATTCTTTCATTTTTTGTTCACGGTCACGAAGGTTAATCATCTCGATTTCAGCTCCAACCAAGTCAATGTGCGAAGGAATGATATGCAAATAAGGCAAGTCAGTTGCAATAATGATGTCTTGTGCTAAAACACCATCAACCATACATTCGTAAATCGAATTTTCAATTTCTTTGGGATTGTACCCCAACCCAGAAGTAGAGTTGGCTTGTGGGTCAGCATCTACAATAAGCGTTCTGAACTCCAATGCAGCCAAACTTGCCGCTAAATTAATGGTAGTTGTGGTCTTTCCTACACCGCCTTTTTGGTTGGCTATGGCAATTATTTTACCCATTTTTAGTTTTTTCTGATTCTCGACTTCAAATATCCGTCTTTCCATCCATATTTACAAAGATGTGTTCCACAAAATGTTTCACGAATAGACTTTATAGCTTCAATTATGGCAATAATCAAGTGTAAT
>JAAFIU010000339.1 GCA_013298805.1 Cytophagales bacterium
TCGCAGGTGCTGGCGTAGCAGGTGCGGTTGGATTTGGTGCTGGAGCTGTTGGGTTTGGAGCAGGTGCTGCCGCAGGAATACCTGCTTTACCTTTCGCTGCTTCAACGTTTGATGACTCAATACCACTTCCTGTTTCAGTAGGCGTGATAAATTTTGTTGCCAAAACTAACACTGCAATTGTAATTGCACCACCCCAAGTAATTTGTTCTAAAAGGTCACCAGTACGTTGTACACCGAACATTTGGCTTGCACCAGCAGTTCCAAATTCACCTGAAAGTCCTCCTCCTTTTGGATTCTGAATTAATACTACAAAAACTAATAAAACTGCAATAATGCAAATGACTACGATAACTGCTCCGAACATTTCTTTTTAATTTGAAAATTTGAAAATACAATAATTTGAAAGTGAAGGATTTGAAAATTTGAAACAGTCTGAATTATGTTACTATTTTCAAATTTTCAAATTGACATATTTTCAAATATAGAAAAACTATGCCAATTCTTGAATTTTGGATGCAAAGTACGCCTTTTTTTCTGGAAATTTCAAAATTAATTTCTCATAAACGTCAATTGCTTTTTCTTTACGCCCCTGCATTGTTAGGATTTTGGCATAACTTTCTGTAATTATTCCTTTTTCGAGTTTACTACTTCTAACAGATAAGTCTTCTTGCTTACCCATTGCTTCCAATTGGCTCTTGGTGGTACGAATTAAGCCTGGGTCTTTTATCAAGAAACTATCAATGATTGAATTTTGAAGTTGTTTTTTCTGAGCAATATCATCAATCAATAAATCTTCAACAGCCGAAGAATTGGTCAAAATATCAAGATTTGAAATCATTTCGGTTTGTTCAGTAATATTATCTTCTTCTATTCTCGTCGTTTTTTCTTCAATTGATTCTTTCAGTTTATGAAGATATTCCGACTCAAATTTTGGGTTTGAGGTCGTTATTATTTCATTTCTAAAAGTTCCATTTATTAATTTTCTTAGAGCATTCCTACTCGCTACATGGGCAGACGCATGACGAATTTTCTCGAAAGCCAATTCTTCTGCATAATGGGTATGATAACCTTTTGCCAAAAGTGTATGACCTAATTGGCAATATGGATATTGTTTGGTGATAGACTCAATAGTTTTTACATCCGACAATGAAATATTGGCAGGATGAGCAATGAGGTATGAAAAAACGTCTTTATTCATCTTAATTAATGAGAGATTGAGTGAATGATAGGATGAGTGATTAAAACTACCATTCTCCCGCAGTTTTATTGAAAATATCCAGTACAATTTGGTCTAAAATCTTTGGAATTAACTCTCCTTGTACGGCAGAAATGGTTTGGGTTTGGGCAAAATCTTGATAAAAAGAAAATTCTTGGTCATAGTTTTTATTTTCATCTTTTGCATTGGTAAATTTCACTTGAACCGTAATTGTTAGGCGATTTAAACCTCCTTTATCATCAGCAGTAGGAGCTTTCGCCTCAACGGTAAAACCTGTTATTGCTCCCTCAAACATCAAATCGGGATTAACATTAGTGGTTTTCAATGAAGTATTTCGCTGAAAATACTCCTTCATTTTCTCGTTAAATGTCAAACTTAAATTGGCTGGTCCTCCCGCAGTTTGAAATGCAAAATTTTGGATTTGAATCGTTTTCAAATTAGGGTCAAGGCTTGCTCCTCTGAAAGTGTAACAAGAAATCAGTGAGCAGTAAACAGTGAACAGTAAACAGTAAACAGTAAACTTTCTCACTTTAAAGAATATGTTTTTTATTTTATTCAACATGAACTGATAACTGTTTACTGATAACTGATGACTGATGACTGAACTACTCTTCTTCAATATCATATTGTTTAATTTTACGGTAAAGGGTTCTTTCAGATATTCCCAAATCTTGTGCGGCATATTTACGCTTGTTTTTATTTTTCTGTAAAGCTCTGATAATCATATCTTTTTCTTGTTTTTCTAAAGAAAAAGAAACTTCTTCGGCTTCATGGGTAACGTCTATAAAACCACCTTTATTTTCGTGATTTTCACCGTTTAAGTTAATTATTGTTAATTCTGGATTTGGCACATATCCTCCTTGCCCCGTTGGTAAAATTCTCGCTGGATTAGTTTCTGGCTGATACGCACTTGGTGTGTAAGGAAATGCTCTATCATTGTCCATATTTTGAAATAAACTTTCATTTTGTTTCAATACATCGGGATTTATTTCTCCATTTTTCAGCACATCCAAAAACATTTTTTTCAGTTCTGTCACATCCTTTTTCATATCGAAAAGAATCTTATACAGTAATTCTCTTTCGGAAAAATTATCAGATTGCTTTTCCTCAAAATCTCTACGCATCAGTCCATGACCGATGGATTGTCCGTTATTTTTTTGTAAATAACTACTCAATTTAGCTCCGTCAATTACTCTATCATCGACCTCCAAAATTGAAATTTGCTCAGCTAAATTTTTGAGTTGACGAATATTCCCTGGGAAACGTTGCGACAGTAAGATTTGTTGAGCCTCTGGCGTTAATTGAATCGGTTTGATACGATAACGCTCGGCAAAATCAGTCGTAAATTTTCGAAATAACAGTTCAATGTCCATGCCTCTATCTCGTAAAGGCGGCACGAAAATCGGCACGGTATTCAAACGATAATATAAATCTTCTCTGAATTTCCCTCTTTCAACGGCAGTCATCAAATTGATATTCGTCGCTGCCACTACACGTACATTTGTTTTTTGAACTTTTGAAGACCCAACCCGAATAAACTCACCATTTTCGAGTACACGTAATAGTCGTGCTTGCGTACCGAGAGGCATTTCAGCAATTTCATCCAAGAAAATTGTTCCGCCATCAGTTACTTCAAAATAACCTTTTCTGGCATCAATTGCACCCGTAAAAGCACCTTTTTCGTGACCAAAAAGTTCGGAATCAATTGTTCCTTCGGGAATTGCACCACAGTTTACAGCAATGAATTGACCGTGTTTGCGAGCCGAAAGATTGTGTATAATTTTAGAGAATGATTCTTTCCCTGAGCCACTTTCGCCCGTGATAAGCACCGTCATGTCCGTTGGAGCAACTTGTCCAGCGACTTCAATGGCATGATTTAATGCGGGCGAGTTTCCGATAATTCCGAAACGAGCTTTTATGGATTGTAATTCTGTAATTTGCATATATTTTAGGATTTAGGAGTCGAGATTTAGGACTTAGAACAAATAGATTTCGAACTAACAAAAGTGCTTAAATCTAAAACCTAATCCCCAAATACTAACACCCATTATCACTTCCAAATTCTACTGAAATCAAAGACGACTTTACAATCTTCAATATCAAAAATGTAGGTATCATTCTCAGATTCAAACACTTGTCTATATCGTCCTTCAATCATTTTGTAAATAGTAGCCTTATTGACATCAGGGTCAATAATACAATAATACCTAACACCTTGGTCTTGATAAAGGTCAAATTTTATCGTTAAATCTTTTTTACGAGTAGAAGGGGAAAGAATTTCAAAAACCAATTTCGGAATGCTAATAATATACTTTCCATTAGCGTTTTCACAAATAATTGAAGCATCTGGCTGAACGATGGTGCTTTCATCAATTTTCCAATCAATGGGCATCATAGCAGTACATTCATCACAACCATTTCGCTCTAATTCTTCATCTAAAATCCTTACAATTTTAACGTTGATTTTCTGATGTTTGAAAACAGGCAAAGGACTCATTGAAAATGGGACACCTGCAATGAGTTCCCATTGGTTTTCCCATTTTTTATAATCCTCATAAGTATAATGAGGTAAATCAGAAAGGCTTAATTGAAATCTGTGCATTTGGATTAAATTTTAAGATTTTACCGCAATTCCCTTCAATGTTGCCGTAGAGCAAGATGTTATTGTCACCATCACATAATCACCTTTGCGGTAATTTTCTTTCGGGAAAACAACCTTTTTATTGTTATCTGTTCTTCCTTGTAAAAAATCATCCGAACGCTTTGAAAACCCTTCCACTAATACTTTTTGAACTGTTCCTATCTCTCTGTTATTGCGTTCTTGAGATAGACTTAATTGTAAATCAATGATTTCAGCTAAACGTTTTTGCTTCACCTCTGCCGAAATATCATCCGCATATTTCTTGGCGGCTGGCGTTCCTGGACGTTCTGAATAAGCAAACATATAACCGCAATCATATTTTACGTATTCCATCAACGATAAAGTATCTTGGTGTTCCTCTTCAGTTTCAGAACAAAAACCCGTAATCATATCTTGTGAAATAGCACAATCTTCACCCAAAATTTCCCGAATTTTATCAATTCGATTGATGTACCAATCACGGTCGTAGGTACGATTCATTATCTTCAAAATACGACTATTTCCGCTTTGAGCAGGCA
>JAAFIU010000226.1 GCA_013298805.1 Cytophagales bacterium
TGTTTGCAATTTTTCTGGATGTTAGGTATTATTTATTCTGAAATTTCAAAAGATTTGGGAATTGACATTTGGCTTGCGTAATAAGAAGTAGCATAGCTATGGACAAATTCTAACAACAAATTGGTGTCAGCGTAAAAGTCAAACTGAATATCGGGATGAAGTTTGATTAGTTTTTTTAGAAGAAAATCTGTTCTTTTTACAACATAATTAGCAATCGTATCAGTTTTGGAATTATATTTGCTTATCCACTTCAACTGTTTTTCAAAACAATTTTTCAACAATTTTACCGTTAATTCCACTTCTCCATATTTATCTTTTGTAATTTTTACATGACGAGTAATCTCACTATTTAAATAACGCATATCCATCATTAAATATCCTGAGGATAAGGCGTTTAATTGATATAGCTTATCAATGGCATTACGGATTTCATCTCGACGAATTTCTACGGTTGTACCTTCTTCTACCAAATTAAACTGCAACTGCTGAACAAGGATATCATCTTTGGCGACAAGTCTCAGCAATAGTTTATCTTTATCTTTTTGTGGCATAGATAAAATTGCCAATTGTAAGTCTTTTTCTAATTTTGCCATGAAATATAAAACGGATAGTTTTGTCCATTATTTTTTAACTCAACTTTATAACAAAGTTAAGGAATTGGGGGTTAATTAAGCACGGCTTGTGCTTTAGTTATTAATAAGTATTGTATAAATATATTAGAATTTTAGTATGAATAATAAAGGAATATTTTACGCTGTTGCGATAATTTCACTATGGATAATTTCAATAGTTTGCTTATTAAACTACCCCATTAACTTCGATAATCCTCTTTTGTATGTTTTTGTACTAATACAAATGCACCTCTACACAGGCATTTTTATTACTGCTCATGATGCTATTCATGGGGTTGTTGCCCCCGAAAATAAAAAGTTAAATTATTGGATTGGCTTTATCTGTGCCACTATTTTTGCTTATAATAATTACGAAAAACTATCTCGCAAGCATCATCTACATCATGCTCATGTAGTGTCTGACAATGACCCCGATTATTATCATGGGGGCTTTTTCAGATGGTATCTCAAATTTGCATTGGAGTATGTTACTGTTTGGCAAATCTTATTGATGGCTATTACTTATAATGTTTTAAAGTTGATATTCCCGATGGAAAACCTAATTGTATTTTGGGAAGTTCCTGCTATACTAAGCACTCTACAATTATTTTATTTCGGCACTTATTTACCGCACCGTGGCGAACATCATCCTTCCGATATTTTCAAAGCCAAAAGCCAAAACCTCAATCATTTTGTCGCTTTTTTTTCTTGTTATTTTTTTGGTTATCACCACGAACACCATGCGTATCCTTACCTTCCTTGGTGGAAATTAGCAGAGGCTAAAGAAAAGAATAATACTTAACAGAAAAATGTAATAAGCTGTATTTCAAATAGTAAAAGTGCATTTCATATATACATATCCTTCATTCGTTTGATTTTTTTAAAAAAAAAATTTTCTTCCCTTTTTTTTTCGGCATTATTATTGTTTAAGTATTGGTAACAGTTTCCAACAATTAAACCGCCATTAGTTGGTAAAGGCCAATGAATATTTATGTACCCGTGATTGGAAGACGGGCAAAATCTTGTCTATCTATGTACACCCTAAGATTAGTTGCCATTATTCCTTTCTTGCTTTTTGTAGTTAACTCTCTCAATGCCCAAGTGTCTGGAAGAGTTTATAAAGATTTTAATGCAAATGGTACTTGGGATAGTACCGCAACCTATCTTGACCAAGGTAGTGTAGGTGTAAAAGTAGAAGCCTTTGACCAAAATCAGGTTTTAAAAGGCTCTGCTGTAACCAATTTTTTAGGTAAATATACCATTCCTAATGTTTCGGGAAATCTCCGAATTGAATTTACCGTGCCTCAATTTTATACTGATGGCTTCATTACACAAACTGGCAAAGGTAGTCAATCCAGTATTCAGTTTGTATCTGCTCCAGTATTAGGCGTAGATTTAGGGGTAAACCTTGCCGAAGAATATTGTGGAACAGACCCTTCAGTGGTTGTACCGTGTTATGTTGTTGGTATTGGAGATAATCTTACGCCCAATGATGGACTCGCAACCTTTAAGTATTCATTATCAGGGATTGACCACAGTAAGATTGGTATGCCCAATACGCCTATCTCAATGGTCGGCTCAACATGGGGTGGTGCTTATCAACGAGAATCAGGCTCATTCTTTACGGCTGCTTTTATGAAACGCCACGCAGGGTTTGGAATAGGAGGAACAGGAGCTATTTATGTTACTAAAAATGTAGGTAACGATGCAGCTTCCTCAACGGAGTTGTATCTTAAATTATCAGACTTTGGTATCAACACAGGCAGCGACCCGCACTCAGCACCAAATTATCAAATGGATACTATCAATGCGAATGGAAACCCTTTTGATGCAGTTGGTAAAACGTCATTGGGAGATTTAGATATCTCAAGTGATGGAAAATATTTGTTTGTCGTAAACTTAAAAGAAAGAACATTACATAGAATTTTTATTGATAGTCCACATAAGCCAGCAGGAAGTATTACAGCCGCTGATATAACCTCATGGGCAATTCCAAGTGGCTTTGATGAAGTTAATAAAGGTATCGGTCGCCCTTTCGGACTTTGCGTAAGACAGGATAAAGTTTATGTAGGTGTTACTTGTGATGCTTCTATTTCAAATGATAGTACCGATTTGAAAGCTCGAATTTATGAATTTCAGCCCGATGCTGCCACTCCTGTTTGGAAATTGGACATAGAGTTTCCTCTTAACTATCACAAAGGAATGGCAACGGGCGAACGTCCTGAATCAAAAAAATGGTATCCTTGGATTTCGGATTGGTATTTACCTGGACAGCCTGACTTTATGAGAGGGTTGCCAAACCCTACTGTCGATAAATATGTAAGCTACCCAATGCCTTTATTGTCAGATATTGAACTGGATGTGGATGGTTCTATGGTTGTAGCTTTTTTAGACCGTTTCAGTCATCAGGTACGTTTTTCAGGTGTTGATGCTCATGGTTCTCATCATGGAACTTTTGGCTTTGACCCCCGTACAGGAGGAGATATTCTTAGAATTGGACATTGTGATGGCATCAACTGGACATTAGAAAATAATGGAACTGTTTGTGGCACTACTACTGCTGGTAAAGACAATAATCAAGGTGCTGGTGGTGGAGAGTTTTATTTTGGAGATACGAATGATCCCCTCGGACATTATGAAACCAGTACAGGTGCATTGGCTTTTAGACCAGGCTATCGAGATATGATACTTGCTTCTTCCGACCCTATTAGGTCTTATTCAGCAGGGGTGATATGGCTTGGTAACGAGACAGGAATTAAAGAAAGATCTTTTGAAGTTCTTGAAGAGTTAAGTCATATTATTAATAATGCTCCCGTAAACTATGGGAAAGCCAGTTCATTAGGAGATGTTAATATTATGTGTGATATTTCACCTCTTGAAATTGGTAACTTTGTTTGGCGAGATTTAAACGGAAATGGTATTCAAGATGCAGGCGAACCAGGTATTCCAGGTGTGATTTTACACTTAGTAAACTCTGATAATCAAATAGTTGGCAGAGATACTACCGATATAAATGGTGTTTATGCTTTTAATCACTTCAATGTGGTAGATACGCTTGGTGTTTCAAGACCTAATCGTTTGGGACCACAGCCTAATACTACTTATTCAATCAAGGTAAAAGGACAGGTAACAATTACACCAGCACCAGCACCAGCTCCTACACCTTTAGCTAAAAAGAGTGGAAATGTGGCTACTCCAAGCAACTTATATTCAAGTGCTGTACTTGCTAATACAAACAGTATTGCTGTAAGTGCCACTACTACCAACGATGGCGGCAGAGTAATTGACGATAATATTTTGGGGGTTTTTAATGGTGGAACAGGACCTAATGGAGATTTAATAGACTCCGACGGATTTCTAATTGGTACAGATGGTATCATTGTTATTACGACTGGTTCAAGTGGGCAATCAAATCACTCTTTTGACTTTGCTTATTGTCCTTTGCCAAAATATACTGGAATAGGTCAAAAAGCACTTTGTGATTCGCTGACTGGACAAATAAAAACTAATGCAAAAATTATTTTATCAAATATTCAATATGGACAAAAAATAGGTTACTCAATAGGTTCAACTTATACTGGACCATCGCACGCAAACGCTACAAATTTGAACAATGTAAGTAGTTATACGATTGATAATTTGCCTGTAAGTGCCACAGCAGTAACTTACATAGTAAGGATTTTTAATGGTAGTGATACTTGTTCAAGAGATATGAAGGTTACTATTAATGGAACTGTCTGTACATCACCTTGTAAAATCACAACGAGTGTTCAAGCTAATTCAATTAATGTATCTAATAACGGAACATCATACAACCCTTCGGATGATTATTTTAGCGTTTTAATTCAGACAAGTGTAATTAGTGCTGGAGCATCAGGATTATATGAAGTAGTTATAAATGCTAATGTAGATGGTACAGGAGGAACAGTTTTGAATGTAGGAGGAACAACTTATGGTTCAGCTGTACGGGTGGGGTTAGCAAAAGAATTGAAAGCTAATGGTCAACCTATCAAATTGACAGTAAGAGATAAAAACAAAAGTGCTTGTTTTGAAAATCTTACCGTTCAAGCAAATCCATTTCCAATAGAATGTAAGGTTATTTGTTTACCTATGAAGACTAAGATAAATTAGGTATAAGTAAATAAAATAACGAATCATGATTTTCATAATATTGATTATCAATGATTTACAAATAGAAAACTAATACTTTGTCCAATAAAAAAACTGTTTACACTTTCCACAGAAAGTGTAAACAGTTTTTTTATTGGACATCTTACAACGTTTTTTGTAACCTCAATAAATTACGATTTTCTAAAACCTATTTACTTCTCTCAATCGTAAATTGAACTAAACCTGCTAAAGATTGTCTAAAAATAGTATCAGGAAATGTATTTAAAATATTATGAGCCTCAGTAACAATATTTTGCATCACCTTGGTAGCATATTCAATACCGCCAGATTTCTTCACAAAATCAATTACCTCCGCAACTTTTTTAGGATTCTCAGATTCGTTTTTAATCGTATTAATTACTCGACGCTTTGTTAACCAATCTGCCTGATTTAGAGCATAAATGAGTGGTAGTGTCATTTTCTTTTCTTTAATATCAATTCCTAAGGGTTTCCCAATTTCGGCATCGCCATAATCAAATAAATCATCTTTTATTTGAAAAGCTACGCCCACTTTTTCACCAAACAATCTTGCTTTCTCAACTGTTTCTGTATCTACTCCGACCGAACTTACGCCCATTGCACAACAAGCTGCAATTAAAGTAGCCGTTTTTCTACGGATGATTTCAAAATAGACCTCTTCGGTGATATCCAATTTACGAGCTTTTTCCATCTGCATTAACTCTCCTTCTGCCATTTCTTGAATTGCATTTGAGCCAATCTTTAACAATTCAATATCATCGTTATTGAGAGATAATAGAAGCGCTTTTGACAATAAATAATCACCTACTAAAACGGCTATTTTATTCTTCCATAGTGCATTAACTGAAAAGAATCCACGACGATAATTGGAATCATCCACCACGTCATCATGCACAAGTGTTGCAGTATGTAAAAGCTCGATGAGAGCAGCACCACGATACGTCTTTTCGGTAATTTGTCCACAAAGTCCTGCTGTCAAGAACACAAACATTGGTCTAATTTGTTTTCCTTTTCGTTGTACGATATAGTTCATAATCGTATCTAACAGTATTACTTTGGTTTTCATCGACTGCCGAAACTTCCCTTCAAAGGCTCTCATTTCTTCGGCAATAGGAGCTTGTATTTCTTTAATTGATAAACTCATTATTTCTTAATTATGAGCGACTCACCGCTGCTTTATAAATTATCAAGAACTGATATGAAATACTATTTTTGATTTAAAATAATATTAATATTCATCAGCAACCAATAGCGAATAACCAATAACTGATAACTGTTCGCAAATTACACTTTTCCGTAAAAACTTCTATCATCTATATCTTTATTAACTTATTTTTATTTTTTTAGTTCGATATTTGATAGAAAAGTCTGTAAGTTTATACATCATAAATCTATAAATCACAACTGTTGAAAATCACATTAGGTAAAACAGAAATAAACAAATGAGTAAAATTTTAGTATTGGCAGGAGGCTCTGTCAAGGGAGCTTATCAAGCAGGCGTTGTTAGAGCTGTTTTTGAATCGGGTTTTCGTCCTGATGCTATCTATGGAATATCAGCAGGAAGTATGAATGCTTCGTATTTAGTGAATGATTTTGGTTTACAGTTTATGGATAACAATGGCAATGTTGACTACACTCAAAGTGCCATAGACCTCTGTGATTTTTGGGTCAATAATATCAATACTCCTGATAGCCTTGCCCTTAGAAGAGGTACTTATGACTTAGGCATGAGTGCCATCCGTAGAAATTTCGAAGGATTATTAGATACTACACCGCTTCGAGAAATTCTTCATAATAATATTCATCTCAGAAATCTAAACGCCAGCCCAATACAATTAAAAGTGGGTGCCGTGGATATTATCAATGGTAGTATTGTCTATGCTGACCCAACCTACGAACACTTTTTGGATTATATAATGGCATCTTCAGCTATTCCTATTCTGATGCCTGTTGTCAATATTGGAGGACTAAGAAAAATGGCTTTTCTCGACGGAGGAATGCGTGATGTTGCCCCCATCAAAAAAGCAATTTCTGACGGAGCTACTGAAATAATTTGTATTGCTTGTCACACAAGAAATATTGACGGAGGATATTTCCCCTATGGGAACCTTCTGGCTTTGGTTGACCGTGTGATGGATATAGCTGTTAATGAATGCCTAAATGCTGATTTGGATTGGGCAGAATTCAGAAATGAATGTTTGCCAATGGATGGTTCGGAAGGGGAACATGGAATTTTGAAAGGACAGAAACGAATCAATTTAAAAATTATTCGCCCCCAAAAGACTTTAAATATAGATATTCAAAGTTTTGATAGAGAGGATATTCAACGCCTAATTTTCTTGGGTTATCAGCAGGGAAGAGAGGAGATGAAAAGCATAATGTA
>JAAFIU010000331.1 GCA_013298805.1 Cytophagales bacterium
GAATCCCAAACACAATATCCTTATTATCAGGTTTTGGTTGGTTAAAATAATTATTAAATGGCTTTTTATAACCCTCTGGTTTTTTGTATCCTTCTGGTTTATTTTCTGTTGTCATATCAGGAATCGTGAATCTATGAGTCTATCTCACACGTGAATAATTGCTACAAAGTTCGTAAAGTTTTCGCTGTCTTTTTTATGTTTACGTTTTTCGTTTCTGAATTCTTCTAAAAATAGGCGTTTTAACCATCAGAAGTCCTTAAATTGGAACTTCAAATATTCACCCAACCCCCAAACCCATGATAAAACGATTTATTCCTTTCTTATTTTGCTTGAGTTCTTTGGTATCTTTTTCACAAGACTTAACTCAACAAATTATCCCTAACCGAACAAATAGCCCAGAACAAGAGCAAAAGCAATACATTATTCTAATTTCGGCCGATGGATTTAGAGCAGATTTTGCTAATAAATATGACGCTAAAAATCTTCGTAAATTTAGTGATGAAGGGGTATCTGCATCATTTATGCAGTCTTCGTATCCATCTTTAACTTTTCCTAATCATTATTCTATTGTCACGGGAATGTATCCTGCTCATCACGGTTTGGTTGATAACTCTTTTTATGACCCACAAAGAAATGAAGGCTATGGAATGGGCAATAAAAAAGCAGTTGCTGATGGTTCTTGGTACGGAGGAACACCTATTTGGGTGTTGGCAGAACAACAGAAAATGTTGAGTGCCAGTTTTTATTGGGTTGCTTCAGAAAGTAATATTCAAGGCATTTTACCTACTTATTATTACAATTACAACGAAAAGATTGATATTGATACTCGCATTAAAACCGTAAAAGACTGGTTGCAATTGCCAGAAGACAAACGTCCACATATTATTACGTTTTATTTTCCAGAAGTTGACCACGAAGCCCACACGTATGGCCCAGATGCAAAACAGGTTGAAGAAGCCGTACATTTTGTAGATAATAGTATTGCAAAATTGGTTGCTACGGTGGACTCATTGCATTTGCCTGTCAATTTCGTGTTTGTGTCCGACCACGGAATGACTAAAGTTGATTACGAGCATACCATGCCTTTACCGAAGTCAATTGACCCTGCCAAATTTACAATTCCTCGTGGAGATGCCCTTTTACACCTTTATGCGAAGGACAAAAATGATATTAAACCAACTTACAAAGCCCTAAAACAAGAAGCAAAAGACTTTGATGTTTATTTAGCAAAACGAATTCCGAAACGTTGGCATTACAGAGCCAAAGATGATAAGTTTAATAGAATTGGCGACATACTTTTAGTGCCGCATTTACCAAAAGTTTTTGGAATAACAGGAAAACCAACTACCCCAGGAAAACACGGATTTGACCCAGCCATTGAAGATATGCACGCTACTTTCTTTGCATGGGGACCAGCTTTTAAACCACAAACAAAAATTGATAACTTTGAAAATGTGAATGTTTATCCAATGCTTACAGAAATTCTTGGCTTAAAATATGAGCATAAAATTGACGGAAAATTGAAAGTTTTAGCTCCCATTCTAAAAAAATAATTTTACTTATTTAGAACCTGTTTAAACTTTCCCTTACGACCGAAATGAAGTCTTTTAGAATCTGTACTTCCAAAATTTATTTACCGTAGCTCTGCTATGCAGTTCCACTGGGGCTTCAAATTTCAAAATTCCAGCTTCAAAAATACAATCATTTACAGCCAGAAACGGAAAGTTTAAACAGGTTCTTAGAGTTATTTGATATAAAAAACCGTTTCTGTAAAGGAATGGTTTTTTTCTTTAGAATGATTTTATTAAAATTTCGGAAGGGTATTTCAATAAATTGTACTATCCGATTAATTAGCATAATTATACGAATCAAGATAAAGTACAATTTCGTTTAATTATCAAATGGTTTGTTTTTTTGAAAAATATTGCCGTATCTTTGTACACTGTTTGTGGAAATGTACAATTCGTTCTTTGAAGTCACACAAATATTGCTAATCTTAAACTACTGTTATTCAGTAGCTTGTCAAGTTCCTTTTCTCATTCCTGACGTATCACAGGAAAACATTTCCACGAAAAAATCCTAATATCACTAACCACGAAAAAATAATTATTTACTTCTAAAAAAGACTTCCTGTCGAAGTCTCGGAATAATTATCTATTAACGTAAATCGAAAGAGATTTACATCAACTAACCCAGTAAGGAGATGAAAAAAATAATTAAATTAACTGTTGCCATTTTAGTATTTGGCTCGGTAGTTTATGCTTGTAAAGTCAAGCAACAACAAAGTAATCTTTCTCCCCAGAAAAATCAGTTAAGTGCAATTCAAGAGGTTGATGATGAAACATTGGTAAAAATGTTATCAAGAAATTGGATGGTCAATGTCGTGAATTATCAAGCGGATGCTCGTAAAAATGTATTATATGAACGTGGTATTGATGCTAATTTACACGATTTTTCAAAAGAGTCTTTTAAAATTTCTACTGATGAAAAAGTAGTTTATACAGACGAAAGCGGAAAGAAACATAATGGCACTTGGGATTTGAAAGACAACAACACAAAGTTGTTAATGGAGTTTGAAGACGGTCAAGAAGTGGCTTGGGATATTATCGAGAAAGGTCGTAATCAGTTAGTCTTACATTTGAGTATTGACGCTCAGAAAGTAAAATGGGACATCAGTAATCTAAACGAAATAGATATTCCAACGGCAGCCGTTTTTGCGGGTTTTTACGCAGGTGTTGTTGACGAAAGAACTGAAAGAGTAAATATTACTTACAAAATGATGCCGAGAAGTTAATCGGCAATTTGGGAGAAAAAACAAAAGGCTCAAAATTGAAATTCAATTTTGAGCCTTTTGTTTTCTATCGACTTTTTTAATAGCTTTTAATAAGTCCTGTCATGTATAAATCAAAACCTCCTTTTCCACCTTTACGATTCGACGAAAATATCATTAGCGGAAAATTAAAAGAATTTTGACCGATAATTACTGGACGATATTCATCGTATTCGGTATTAATTCGAGAGCCTGCATTGTT
Organism: Cytophagales bacterium; assembly: GCA_013298805.1. Classification (GTDB taxonomy): domain Bacteria; phylum Bacteroidota; class Bacteroidia; order Cytophagales; family Spirosomataceae; genus Arcicella. Next base: position 3,033 of record JAAFIU010000331.1, read on the forward strand.
AGGTTCAGACCATTTTTCACCTTTTTGGATTGAATAATAAATGTCATACCCTCCAAAACCTCCAGCACGATTGGATGTAAATACCAAAATATTATAACTCAAGAAAGGACATTTATCATCAAATTGAGAACATAATACACTCATTTTCTCAATTTTGCTTTCTAACGGCTGTGTTATTTGTTGAGTAATGTTTGTTTTATTATTAGTATTATTTTTATCTCCAACAGTTGCCTCATAAATATCAAAATTTCCGTCTCTATTGGAACAAAAATAGATTTTATCTCCTAATTGACTAATAAAAGGATAAGCATCATCTTTCGTAGAATTTAGAAAATCAACATTTACAGGGCCAATGGTTTCGTTATTCTTTTGATAAATAACTTTTATGTCAAGGTTTCCAGTAGAATCATCAGCATAGTATAAAAACTGATTTTTCTGAGAATTGCCGTAAGTGAGGAGATTATTATTCGTCAGTACATAAGGTCCTAATACATTATGATTGCCAGATGTTTTAGCGATGTAACTTGGAACAAAATTATGGGAGGAAATATAGTCGGAACCATATCCAATAATAGAGGTAGCAATTGGATTACGTTCATCATTGTTGTCCACTTTTACAGGAAACGAAACTAAATTGAAGTAGTCTTTTTTGTCTCTTTTGGAAGAAAATACCAAAAAACCTTCTCCACTTTTATTCATGGGCAAAGTTGAATTGTAATCATCAAATTCTGAATTGAATTCAGTGAGCGGAATGATTTTATCAATAAAATTTCCATCTATCGAAGAGAAGATACCACCAGGACAAGCCCAAAGAAGGCAACAAATACAAAAAATCAGGAAAAGACGATGCAGATTCATATAATTTTAGTTTTAGAATTGTTTATACATAAAAGTACAAATAATTCTAAAACCAAATTAACTAAAGAACATAAAACTTAATTTCTACGCCTCCTACTTCGTAGCAATATAAAAAAAGTCAAAGCATTCTTCTGCATCGTTATTCAAGAAATAATCTTCGTGTGTAATGCCTGTAACTAATTGATTATCTGATTTTTGGATAATATTTCTACTCATTCGGTTAGCAATGTCATAAGGAATTTGTAACATCCATCTTGGCAAACGATATTGAAGATTAAAAATGTCAAAGCGAGTGATTTTCTCAACAGAACGTTTGTTTTCTTCGTAATATGCCATCACTTTCGGATTTCCGTGAACGCCCTTCGTTTCGATACTTCCGAAATGCTTCAAAATCAAGTTTTTCAACTCACTCGCCAAATATTCACGCACGTGCCAAGGGTTTCTCGACAATGAATATTTACGGTTTACAGTCGTCAAAATCAACTTTCCACCAGGTTTCAATACACGGTGTGCTTCTTTGATAAACTCGTTATCGTCTTCAATGTGTTCAATTACTTGAAAAGTAACGATATAATCGAATGTATTATCTGCCAAACCTTTCAGTGGAGGCAAAAACATATCAATAAACTTGAAATTTG
>JAAFIU010000461.1 GCA_013298805.1 Cytophagales bacterium
CCATTTTGTAACCCGTTGTTGGGACTAATGACATAGATTCTGCTCCACCCGCAATGATACAATCGGCAATTCCTGCGTGAATTTTTGCCGATGCCAAAGCAATTGCCTCCAAACCAGAACCGCAATAACGGTTGATGGTAAAACCTGGAACATTTTTAGGCAATGACAAAAGAGCGATGTATCTCGCAATTTGCATTCCTTGCTCCGCTTCTGGTACGGCATTTCCCACGATGAGGTCATCAACCCGAGTGGGGTCTAATGCAGGAACTTGTGCCACCAAATGTTTGATAACTTCGGCTGCCAAATCATCTGGTCTTGTAAAACGGAAAACACCTCTTGGGGCTTTTCCAACTGCGGTACGGTAGCCCGCTACTATGTATGCGTTCATGTTAGTTTCTTTTAAAAATGATTAATTTCTCGGTGGTTTTCCGCCATTCAACAAACCTTGTAAACGTTCCAAAGTCTTTTTCTCTCCGCAAAGCGAAAGGAACGCTTCTCTTTCTAAATCCAACAAATATTGCTCTGTTACATTTTGGGCGTAACTCAAATCACCACCTGAGATAACGTAGGCTAATTTATCGGCAATTTTCGCATCGTGTTCCGAGATATAACGCCCCATTTTCATGCCTTGAACACCTGCTTTGAATAGAGCAATTCCTGCCTTGCCTTGTACACGAATATCAGTACGTTGTTTGGGTTGCGTATAGCCTGCTTCTGCCAATTCAATAGCCGCTTGTTTAGCATCTGCAATTAGTCTTGCACGACTCACCACAATTTCATCTCCACGACGTAAGTAATTCATTTCCAATGCTTCTTGTGCCGATGTACTCACTTTTGCCGTAGCAACATTCATAAATGCAGCTTGCAAAGTATTCAATTCTGGGTCACCCGATGCGTATAAATCTGAGCAACGAAGCGCCATTTCTTTGGTGCCGCCGCCCGCAGGAATTAAGCCAACGCCCACTTCCACGAGTCCCATGTAGGTTTCTGCCGTTGCTACCACTCGGTCGGCGTGCAAAGAAATTTCGCAACCACCACCCAATGCCAACGTATGCGGTGCAACCACTACTGGAATTGACGAATAACGTACTCGCATCATCGTTTGTTGGAACTGAGCAATCATCATGTTTATTTCATCGAATTCTTGTTCGATGGCGTACATGAATAACATTGCTAAGTTTGCCCCTGCCGAGAATGCTTCGGTGCTGTCATTTCCGATTACTAATCCTCTAAAATCTTTTTCGGCTAAGGATATTCCTTTTTGAACGCCTTCGATAACGCCCGCTCCGAAAGTGTTCATTTTTGAACGGAATTCTAAGCCCAAAATACCTTCTCCTAAATCGTAAACGGTACTTTCACCATTTTTCCAAACAACATTATCCGAAAGATTTTCAAGAATAATGAATGATTCTGTGCCTGGAATTACTTTATAGGTTTTGGTTGGAATGTCGTAATACAAACGTTTTCCACCTTCACTTTTATAGAACGTTTTTGCTCCAGAAGCCAACATTTCATTGACCCATTCAGCAGGTTTCATTCCTTCAGTAGCCATTAATTCGATGCCTTTTTCTACGCCAATGGCATCCCAAGTGGCAAATAAGCCCATTTCCCAACCAAAACCTGCACAAATAGCAGCATCAATTCGGTATAATTCGTCTGAAATTTCGGGAATTCTAAAAGTTACGTATCTAAAACCGTCCAATATTGTCTTTCTGTAAAATTCTCCTGCTTTGGTTTTGTCAGCTAACAATACCGAAAAACGGTCTTTTAAGGCTAAATTCTTCGTCTTTTCAAAAACATCAAATTTTACTTTTTGCGAAGGTTCGTATTCAAAAGTTTTGAGGTTCAAAGCTAAAATCTCCGATTTACCACCCGCTCCTTTTATTTTCTTATAAAAACCTTGACCCGTTTTGTCGCCCAACCATTTATTTTCCTGTAATTTTTTCATCATTTCAGGCAACATAAAAGTGTCTTTCGACTCATCGTTGGTCAATCCTGCGTAAAGATT
>JAAFIU010000028.1 GCA_013298805.1 Cytophagales bacterium
TTTTCCTTGTTTAGTTGTGATTACAATTACACCATTTGATGCACGAGAACCATAGATAGAAGACGTAGATGCGTCTTTCAATACTTGGATTGACTCAATATCATCTGGGTTAATGGTATTTTGGTAGGCATCTTGAACAGGCACACCATCAATGATATACAAAGGGTCATTACTTGTAAATGAACCAATACCACGTACACGCACGTTAGTTGCATCACCAGGAGAACCCGATGTTGAGATTGTTACCCCAGCAGCTCTACCAGCTAAGTTTTGCGTAAAAGAAGCTCCTTTTACACTTTTTAAACCTTCTGTTTCAATAACAGTAACAGCACCTGTAATGTCTCTCTTACGAAGTGTTTGATAACCCGTTACAATTACTTCATCCAAAGCTGATACATCATCACCTAATGTAACATTTACTGAAGTTTGCGCACCAACACTAACTTCTGAACCTTTGTAACCGATTGCAGAAAAAACTAAAACGTCTTTCCCTGACTTTAGCCCGATTGCAAAATTACCGCCTGCATCCGTCGTTGTACCTGTTTGTGTACCCTTTAAAAGGATAGATACTCCAGGAATTCCTTGTCCATCAGTACCTGTAACCTTTCCAGTCACACGTCTGTCCTGTGCAAATGTTAATAACGTACTCAGGAGAAATACGCCTAACAAAAGCATACTCTTCAATGGAGAGTAAAATTTTGTGTTCATAATAAAAATTGGGTTTTTAATTGAAAAAATTTGACTTTTGGTTGAAAATCATCATAAAGGTAGAACTTCATTTTTAACAAAACAAATTATGCACATTAGTTAACTACTATTTTTTAGATATAAAATGCTATGTTTTAATAATTTAAAAGTGAAAAAAATAATAAAAAATATTCCAAATTTACCCTCAGTAGCTCTAAGGCTACTTTTGAATATCGTATATTTGAGACATTTTAAAACAAATCTTTTTTTCCATATAGAACAGGATAGACCTCTTGATAATTAGTTCGCCAATAACAATCTTGTATTTATGACACAATTTGATTACAAATCTGCTTTAGCCAAAGTCCCCGAAGAACCGGGAGTATATCGGTATTTTGACGAGGAAGGCACTGTCATATACGTTGGAAAAGCTAAAAATTTGAAAAATAGAGTTAGCAGCTATTTTGCAAAATCGAATCAGCACGACCGCAAAACCAAACGCTTGGTTAGCCAAATTAGAAATTTAGAATTCACCATTGTCCATACCGAATTCGATGCACTTCTTTTAGAAAATACACTTATTAAAAAGTATCAACCGAAGTTTAATATCCTACTTCGTGATGATAAAATGTATCCCTTCATTTGTATTACGAATGAGCCTTTTCCAAAAATTATCACCATTAGAAGAGTGGATAAAAAGTTGGGAACATTCTTTGGTCCTTTTGCTAATTTAAAGGTGATGTACTCTATTCTGGATATGTTCAAACAACTATACAAATTCAGAACTTGTAATCTCAATCTTACTGAAAAGAATATTAAAGAAGGGAAATTTAAGGTTTGCCTCGAATATCACATTGGTAATTGTAAAGGGCCTTGCGAAAACTTACAGACCGAGACGGATTACTTAAAAGAGGTTGACCAAGCCAAGAATATTTTGAAAGGAAATATGGCTCTCCCACGCCAACATTTTGAAGAAAAAATGTTGGAAGCCGCCAATAAACTCAATTTTGAAGAAGCTCAAGAATTTAAGGAAAAATTAGCCTATTTAGTAAACTTCCAAAGTAAGTCAACGGTTGTCAATCCTAATATCAAGGATGTTGATGTATTTTCGATTGTGTCGGATGAAGAAGCGATTTACTTCAATTTTATGAAAGTTCAAAATGGATTTATTACCCAGTCTCAATCATTGGATGTCAAGAAAAAATTGGATGAAACCGAAGAAGATATTTTGACAATGATGGTTTGGGAAATGCGAGATAAATACGAGAGTGATGCCAAAGAAGTGATAACGAATATTCCACTTTCGGTAGAGCTAAAAGGGGTAGAAAATACAATTCCACAAATTGGCGATAAAAAGAAGCTTTTGGATATGTCGCTCAAAAATGTTTTATATTTCCGTAAAGAAAAAGCCGACAGAAAAGCCTCCGAAGAAAGTGCAGGTGATACCAAAATGCGTATTCTACTTACTTTGAAGAATGATTTACAAATCAAAACCATTCCAAGACACATTGAATGTTTTGATAATTCGAATATTCAAGGGACAAATCCTGTTTCGGCAATGGTTTGTTTCAAAAATGGAATGCCATCAAAAAAGGATTATCGTCATTTTACGCCACGCACAGTTGTTGGTCCCAATGACTTTGCGACGATGTACGAAGTCATCACCCGTAGATATACCCGTTTATTAGAAGAGGAAGCTACCTTACCAGATTTGATAATTGTCGATGGTGGCAAAGGACAATTGAGTTCGGCAAGTGATGCTTTGAAAGCCATTGGTTTGTATGGCAAAGTTCCCATTATCGGTATTGCCAAAAGATTAGAAGAAATTTATTTCCCAGAAGATAGCATTCCACTATACATTGATAAAAAATCTGAATCGTTAAAATTGATTCAACGGCTTAGGGATGAAGCCCACCGTTTTGGCATTACTAAGCACCGAGACAAACGCTCAAAGAATTTTATCATCAGTCAATTAGAAAGTATAGAAGGAATTGGGAAGCATACTGCGGAAAAATTATTGAAACATTTTGGAACAGTAAGTAATATTTACAAGGCTGACCTCGAAGAATTAGAAAATCTATTGGGTAAGGCACGAGCGACCAAAATCAAAGAGAAATTAGAAGTTGTGGGAGGTCAATAAAGGGATAAATTGGTAAATAAAAACCAACCAACAGGATATGTAGCACTTACCAGACCTTTCCAAGAGGACTTTCTAAGAAGCGGTCAATGACCACTTCCGAGTAACGAAACGCATTTTTTTTGAGTTCCAGAGATTAGGTATTTCCATTTCATTTGAATTTTGCATACTTATAAATTTATTAAAAATGAAAAAATATCGCTGCGGTGGACTGTCTCATTTTAGCTCTGAACAGCGATATTAGGAGTCATTTTTCTTTAAAAATAATGTACTAAAATATTATTTTACCTCAAAATCCGAACAGGTACACCCGAAAAAGCAGAATTGCCTGTCAGTTCATCAATCAATAATTCATCCGTCAAATCATTCAAGCTTACGCCTGCATGAGCGGAGGCAATGTCCATTTGTACACCCGCACGAGCGTGTCCAAATCCGTGTGGAATACTGACTACATCGGGCATAATATCTTCGGTGATTTCTACCGAAATTTCTACTCGCCCAACTCGTGATTCTATTTGTACTTTTTCTTGATTAATGATGCCTCTTTTTGCTGCTGTTTCGGGGTGAATCATGAGCGTACAACGGTCACGCCCTTTCACTAATCTTTCGGCATTGTGCATCCAAGAATTATTACTACGCAAGTGTCTTCTTCCGATTAATTTAAGGTTAAAATCGGTATCCGTTGTTTCTTGCAATAATTTATCGGCATTAATTTTCACCCTTTCTAAATCTTTGACAATTAGGGCAGGTTTTAAGTTAATTTCTTGATTATCAGTTATTAATTTTTCTTTTAGACATGGTCGTAAGGCTCCCAAATCTTCACCGTGTGGATTTTCTTTGAGTTTTTGGAGGGTTAAACCTTGTTTTCCGTAAGGACCAAATTGCATGGCCATTGCCAATTTCTCTTCGGGGTTTTTAGGACTTGGAATTACTGCTCCTTCTTCGGTAAGTATTCTATTTTTTAGCTCCTCTAAAATCTCCCAATCATGGCGTTGATTATTGTCTTTTTCAAATAAAGGTTCGGAGTATTTAGCGGTATTTCTGACGGCTAAATTATGAAAAACTACATCATAATGTGCCACTTCCAAACCTGTTGTTGGGGGTAAAATAATATTAGCGTGTCGAGAAGTTTCATTGATGTAAATATCCACCGAAACCATGTATTCCAAAGAGTCTAATGCTTGATCTAATTGAACGCCGTTTGAGGTACTCAGTACAGGATTTCCGCAAATGCTAATAAACGCTTTGATACCACCCGCCAAAATATCTTCGGCCATTGCCGAAACGGGTAGTTCTCCGTCAAATTCGGGTAATTTCCGTACTGCACTTTGCCAACGATTAAAATAATTTTCACCTTTTTTGGCTCTTCCCAAAAGGTCAAAAGCAGGTTGGGGAAACATCGCTCCGCCCACTGAATCTATGTTATTGGTTAGAATATTGATACAGTTTATTAGCCATTGACATAGCCCCCCGAAGGCTTGCACACTGACACCCATACGCCCATACACAACGGAAGTTTTGGCGTTTAGTAAATCCTGAGATAGTTTTTTGATTTGTTCCGCCGTTATTCCTGTAATTCTTGAAACTGTTTCGGGAGAGTAAAATTTAGCTAAATCTTTCAGTTTTTCAGCATCTTCAGAAAGCTCAATTTGATTGGCAATTTCGTGAACAATACTTAACAACAAAAAAACATCGGTTGCTGGTTTAATGAATAAATGCTGGTCAGCAATTTTGGCGGTTTCAGTTTTTCGTGGGTCAATTACCACAAATTTTCCTCCTCTTTTTTGAATGGCTTTCAAACGATTAGCAACGTCAGGAACGGTCATCAAAGAACCATTAGAAGCCAAAGGATTTGCTCCGATAATGAGCATAAAATCAGTATGGTCAATGTCGGGAATGGGTAATAAAAGTGGATGACCAAACATTTGCCAAGCCGCAAAATGATGCGGTAACTGGTCGGCAGAAGTGGCTGAAAAGCGGTTTTTACTGCCCAAAGCCCGTAAAAATGCAGGAGCAGAAAGCATCGTCCCCGAATTATGAACCGATGGATTTCCTTGATAAACACCTACGGAGTCTTTACCATATTGCGTTTGAATTTCCTTTAATTTAGCAGTAACTTCTGTAAATGCTTCATCCCAAGAAATTTCTTCCCAGCCCGTCTCAGTACGTCTTACGGGTTGTTTTAGCCGATTTTTGTCTAAGTAAATATCTTTTAATCCAACGGCTTTGGGGCAAATATGTCCACGAGAAAAAGGGTCTTTCTCATCGCCTTTGATAGTCAGGATTTCGTTATGTTCATTAACCGTAATTTCTAAACCGCATATCGCTTCGCAAAGATTACAAGCACGATAATGAGTACGTGTATTTGTTGATTGAGTCATATTTTTTGATGAAATAATTCAAAATTTGATTGAAATTACGGAAAATAATTGGAATTATGTTTTCTTGTAGAGACAAGTAATTGCCTTGTCTCTACGATTTTACCCTCATTTTCCAATCTTTTCTATTAATTTTACACCTCCAAAAAACAGATATATTTTTGAAAACGATATTACTCCCAAAAATCCAGCATTCTTTCCAAACGGAAATACCTTTGCCTTCTTCTAAATCAGAATCTAATAGAGCCTTGATTATTAATGCTTTAGCGGGTGGAAAAGACAATTTGTCGAACCTTGCCGAAGCTCGTGATACCCAAACCATGATGCGTTTATTGGCTTCTGACGATGCCGTTGCCGATGTGATTGACGCAGGTACAACGATGCGTTTCCTGACGGCTTATTTTGCCGTAACGGGTCAGCAGAAAACCATGACGGGTACGCCACGTATGTGCGAGCGTCCGATTGGGATTTTAGTAGATGCTTTGCGTTCGTTAGGAGCTGATATTGAGTATGTTAATAAAGAAGGGTATCCTCCTTTGCAACTGAAAGGGTTTACTTTTTCGGGAAATAATCATTTGCAAATTCGTGGTGATGTTTCGTCGCAATATATTTCGGCAATTTTGATGATTGCTCCTTTGTTACCAGAGGGTTTAGTCTTGGAAATTACGGGTGAATTAGGTTCAAAACCGTATATCGAAATGACTTTGAAGCAAATGGAGGCATTTGGAGCGACAATTTCGAGAGATTGGGATAACATGACTTTGACCGTTCCTGCTCAGAAATATGAGCCAATTCCTTACGCTATTGAGTCGGATTGGTCGGGAGCAAGTTATTGGTTTTCGGCAGTTGCTCTTTCTGAAAATGAAGATACTCAATTAGAATTATTAGGTTTGAAAGAAAACTCGCTTCAAGGAGACTCTGTTATTACCGACATTATGAGTCATTTGGGCGTAAAATCTGAATATACAGGACGTGGTTTTAAATTGACCAAAATTCCTGCGGATTCAGCTTTAGAATGGGATTTCACCAACTGTCCTGACCTTGCCCAAACGGTTTGTGTGGTGGCAGCAGCGAAAAAAGTACCTTTGACTTTGACGGGAATAGAATCCTTGAAAGTAAAAGAAACTGACCGTATTTATGCTCTCCAAACGGAGTTAATCAAGTTGGGAACGAAGTTAGAAGAAATAGAAACCAACCATAAATATTTACTCACGCCAGCGGATGAATTGACCGTGCCAACGTCAATCCATACTTACGACGACCACCGTATGGCAATGGCTTTTGCACCTTTGGCATTAGTGATGGAAATTGTGATTGAAGAGCCAGACGTGGTGGTGAAATCATATCCTTCTTTCTGGAATCATTTTGAAAAAATCCAATAGGAAAGGTAGGTGCGAATCGTATTCACCCGAATGTGTAGAATATAGAATTGGGTGAATTGCATTCGCCCAATTCTATAAAAATGCAAAAGGGTATCGAAGTCCACAGATTTCGATACCCTTTTTCGTTAACAACTCATTAACAACAATTTGATGTTTTGATGGATAATTTGCAATATGATTTTCTTGAAATCGTTTTTGATGTAAGCTACTCACTTTAATATTCCTCCATTTACTATGAAAAAAATACTTCTACTATTGACGATAATTTGTTCAGCAAAAGGATTTTCTCAAGATGTAACCTCTGCCCAAATTCCCAAAAGTAAGTCTTACTCTTTATCAGGATTTTTATATAAAAATATTTCTTATGTTGATACTGTTTTTTTTGATGCTAAGGTTTCGTTAAATATGACAGATTCAAGTATTCGAGAAAAAATACTAAGGCGTTCGGCTGCCGATGGAATGCTACATTCCGACCATTATTTTAGCGTTGACTCCATTCCAGAAATTGCTTCTATAAATATCAATGGAATAAGATTTAAGAGTAAAAAAATACTGTCAAAAATTCGAGATTATACGATATTCAATATCAAGAAGGATTCGGCTTTTAGTTTCGGTATTGATGGTAAATCAAAAGTTATCAACAAAGGAACTGCAACGCATCAGCATCCGCACGCTTTGGTTTATCAGGAACATACAAATCTTCCTCATGATTTTTTCTTTTTTAAGCAAAATACGCTTGAAGCGGTTCGTTATCGTTGTTATACTGGCTCGCCTATTTTAGATGTTTTTACCACAGAAGATACAATCTTGGCTTATACCAAACCACGAGTTATGATTGATGGAAGACTTCAGCCTAAAACACTTGATTATCAGAATTTAGCATTTGAAAATATTAAAAGAATTGATATTTTTGGAAAAGATGATGGAGCAAAATATTTTGGTAGAAAAGCAAAATCTGGTCTTATTTCGATAGTGACAAATGGCTCAAATTTCAACATAGATTGGGCATTAGAAAATACTCGTGTAATTGCTGAAATTCAGGATAAAAAGGGAGATTGGAAGGTTTTTACCGATACCCTTTTGACCAGTATTAATCAATTTAAAGCATTTAGGAAAAAGGCTTATTCAACCAATGGCCCCATTTATTTGATTGACGGGGAATCTGAAACTGAGCAAATAAATAGAAAAACCATTGATGCAGATGCCATTGAAAGCGTTAAAGTGGTGAGTGGGAAAAAACTCAAAACGACACCGCTTAATCCTATATTTGAAATCATGAGTGAGGTTTCTGAAATGGATAAAACGGCTAACGATACCGTTCTTATCAAAATGGAAAGAGAACGCTGGGTATCAAAAGCTTCCATAGGTGTTGCAAGAGTAATGTATGACCTTCAACGTTTACGAAAAACAACACCAGACCCAGAGCCAATGTATATCGTGGATAATCAAGAAATCACCTCCGAAAAACTCAAAGAATTCAAAAGTAAGGAGTTAGAATTTGTAGAATCTTTAGAAGGTTGCGATGCCATTTCGAGATACGGAAAACGAGCTGAATACGGAGTTGTTATTTATCGGAAGAAGAAATTAGAATAACACCCCATAGGCAATAAACGATTTTATTGCCTATTTTTTTTAACTTGCAACCACATAGTTATCAGTAGGTAACATAGATAACACAAATCAACAAATCCATTAAACGCAATTATCATAAACAACTTGAAAACTAAAAAATTAAAGAAAGCTAATCTCTATTTTTCTATGTTTCCTAAGTTATCTATGTGGTTGCAAAAATTAACAACAATGAAAAAATCAATCAAATTATTCCTTCTAATTATCCTTGTTGCTCAAGTTTCGCAACTTGTAGCTCAGAAAAAAAACATCACGCTCGAAGACATTTGGTCAAAAGGCACATTTCGTTCGCAAAGCGTTCAGCAAATAAACTGGATGAAAGACGGAGCGTTTTATTCAGCCCTTGAAGACGGCAAAATCGTAAAACACCAAGTTACCGACGGTGCAGCAGTTGAAACACTTTATAACGAAGCATCAAGTGTTGAGAATCTCGGTAAAAAAGTCGCTATTGAAGATTACGCACTTTCGGCAGATGAACAAAAAATATTAGTTTCTACGGAAAGCGAGCCTATTTATCGTCGTTCTTCTCGTGAGGAAAATTTCGTTTATGACCTCAAAACCAAGAAATTAGTACAATTATCAAAAGGTGGGAAACAAATGTTCGCTACGTTTTCGCCCGATGGTTCAAAAGTGGCTTTTGTGCGTACCAACAATTTGTACATGGTTGATTTAGCAACGATGACCGAAAAGCAAATCACGACAGACGGCAAATGGAATCACATCATCAATGGTGCTTGCGACTGGGTTTATGAAGAAGAATTTTCGTTTGCAAGAGCATTTCAGTGGTCGCCAGATAGCAAAAAAATTGCCTTTATTTCATTCGACGAAACCAAAGTTCCAGAATACAATATGCAAATGTGGGGCAAATTGTATCCTACTGATTACAAATACAAATATCCAAAACCAGGGGAGGCAAACTCGGTTGTAACGGTATCTATTTTTCACTTAACGGATAGCAAAACGGCAAAAGTGGATATTGGGAAAGAAACAGACCAGTATATTCCAAGAATCCGTTGGACAAACGATGCTAACGTGTTGTCGTTGAATAGATTAAACCGTTTGCAAAACAAAATGGAGATTCTTCACGCCGATGCAACCACAGGAAAAACGGATGTTATTTTGACCGAAGAAAGCAAGACTTACGTGGACGTTGAAAACTTCGCTGACGATGTTTATTATTTAGCGGATAATAAAAGTTTCGTGATGTCATCAGAAAAAGATGGTTTCAAGCATTTGTATTTGTACGATATAACAGGAAAATTGATTCGTCAAATCACGACGGGAAATTGGGAAGTAGCTGATTTTTATGGTATTGACGAAAAAACGAAAACTTTGTATTTCACTTCAACAGAAATGTCGAACATTGAAAGACAGTTATTCAGTATTTCTTTAGACGGTAAATTGAAAAAACAATTGACTACCGAAAAAGGCATGAATTCAGCCAATTTTAGCAAGGATTTCAAATATTACATTCTTCAAAATACCTCAGCAAGCAACCCTTTGAAGGTGAGTTTACACAAAGCTCCGACGGGACAATTGGTAAAAGTTTTGGAAGAGAATTTGGCTTTACGTAAGAAATTGGAGGAATATAACATCGCTCCAAAAGAATTTATGACCATCAAAACCTCAGAAAATATTGAGTTGAACGCATGGATGATTAAGCCCACTGACTTTGACCCAAAGAAAAAATATCCAGTATTTATGTTCTTGTACGGTGGACCGGGAAGTCAGCAAGTGTTGAATCAATTTGATGGTTCAAACTTTATGTGGTTTCAGCATTTAGCTCAAAAAGGCTACATTGTGGCTTGCGTGGACAACCGTGGAACGGGCGGAAAAGGAGCAGATTTCAAAAAATGTACGTATTTGAATTTGGGTAAATTGGAAGTAAAAGACCAAATAGAATCAGCGAAATATTGGGGTTCATTGCCGTATGTTGACAAAAGCAGAATTGGTATTTTTGGTTGGTCGTATGGTGGATATATGTCGTCAAATTGTTTGTTCCAAGGAGCGGATTATTTCAAGACTGCCATTGCCGTTGCACCCGTAACCAACTGGCGTTTTTATGATACTATTTATACCGAAAGATTCTTGAGAACACCACAAGAAAACGCCACAGGTTACGACGAAAACTCGCCTGTAACTTACGCTAAAAACTTAAAAGGTAATTTCCTTTTAGTACACGGTACGGGCGACGATAACGTACATTTCCAAAACTCAGTATCGTTAGAAGATGCTCTAATCAAAGCCAATAAGCAGTTCCAATCATTCTATTATCCAAACAAAAATCACGGTATCTATGGCGGAAATACTCGCTTGCATTTATATACAATGATGACGAATTTCTTGGAGAAGAATTTGTAGGGTTTATCACTTACCGAAAGTTATTTATCCGCAATGGAATTGTTTCGGGAAGTTTAAGACGCTGGTAGAACTTCTCGAAAGTAGAAAAAACTTTCGAGAAGTATAAAACGCCGACTTTACTTCCCGAAAGTTATTTACCCGCAATGGAATTGTTTCGGGAAGTTTAATTCTCTGAAAGAACGTTCGATATTTTAACTAAATAAATACTATCTACTATGAAAAATTACGAAATACCCCTATTACCAGAAAATTATTACCACATTTACAATCATGCCAATGGAAGTGATAATTTATTCATAAACTCTGAAAATTATCGTTATTTTTTACAGCGTTACGCTACTTTTATTAGTCCAATTGCTGATACATTTGCCTATTGTTTAATGCCCAATCATATCCATTTTCTCATTAGAACTAAAGCTGAGCCTGATTTGCAAAAGGCGTGTCAATACAAAACACAATCAAGTAAAATACTTTTGGAAGAAGATATTCCAAATTATTTAAGTCGAGAATTTGCGAGCCTGTTTAGTTCATATTCACAAGCGTTCAATAGACAAAATGGGAGAAAAGGAAGTTTATTTATGCCTAATTTCAAACGGAAACTTGTTGAAACGGAAGGGTATTTTACTCAATTGGTCTATTACATTCATGCAAATCCAGTTCATCATGGTTTTGTTAAAGATTTATCATCATGGAATTATTCATCATATCATGCCTTTTTATCTCGCAAACAGACTAATTTACAAAGAGATGAAGTGTTGAGTTGGTTTGGTAATGTAGATAGCTTCAAGGCATTTCATGAGGGAACGCCAATGGGAGGAAAATTAGATTTTGATTAACCCCTTTTACTTCCCGAAAGTTATTTCTACTTTCGGGAAGTTGAACTCGCTAATAGAACTTCTCGAAAGTAGAAATAACTTTCGAGAAGTTAAGGGACAAAATCACGGTATCTACGGCGGAAACACTCGCTTACATTTATATACAATGATGACGAATTTTCTTGAGAAGAATTTGTAGGATTTATTATTATCCGAAAGTTCTAACGCTTTTGGAAAGGGAAAAGATAAAAACTTTTCTTTAAATATAACCTATCCCTCCAAACGGTCAAGAGTAAAACTAAGATAACGTATTTAGTCAGTATAACAGCAGAGGTACAGTCTTTACAGATTGTGCCTCTTTTTTGCTTCATACCCTACACAGACTGTCAATGAATAGTATTTAGTTCGTCTATATTTGACCATGATTTTCAATGCAGTAGGTAAATAACCCCAAAAACGATGTCAATAAGAACTATCTTCATTTTTTGCCTGTACCTTAGCAATTTGGGCGTTTTCGGGCAAAAGAATTCTAACAAAAATGCCTTGATGGCTACGCAAACATTTCTGAAAACGTTGGATGCTGAGAAACTACAAAAAACGGTTTTCCCTTATGATACAGCCGAGCGTCGAAACTGGTTTTTTGTGCCAATTGAGCGAAAGGGTTTGCCTATTTTGGAAATGACAGAGCAACAAAAAACGGCGGCATTGAATATGGTAAAGGCTTCGGTGAGTCAATTGACTTACGAAAGAACCATTGCCATCATGGAAATGGAAGTGATTTTGAAGCAAATCGAAAAATTACCCGCTGAAAACCACCGCCGACATCCTGGGAAATTTTACTTCTCTATTTTTGGCACACCCGACGCTCAAAAACTTTGGGGTTGGAGAATTGAAGGGCATCATATTTCACTCAATTTTTCTTCTGAAAATAATAAAATCATGGCAGGAACGCCCCTTTTCTTAGGGAGCAATCCCGCTATTGTTCCAGAAGGTTATCCAGAGGCTGGCAAACAAATTCTGAAACAAGAAGAGACAATGGGTTTAGCGTTGCTTCATTCTTTTTCTGAAAGTCAGCTAAAAAAAGCCATTGTTTCTAAACGTTCACCCGTAGAAATTACTTCTAAAAATTTGGCTCATTTTTCGGGTTTAGATTCTTTGAAAAATGGAATTAAATTCTCTGAAATGGATAAATACCAACAGTTAAAATTGGTGCAAATGATAAATTTTTATGTTGAAAGATACCCATTCGGTTTTGCCCATGAATTTATGAAGAAGATAGAAAAAGCTGGATTAAACAATTTGGTTTTTACGTGGATGGGTGCAAAAGAGGCGAAAATTGGCAATGGCGGGCATTATTATAGAATTCAAAACGATGTCTTGCTGATTGAATATGACAATACACAGAGTAATGCTAACCATATTCATACCGTGGTGAGAGATTTAACCAACGATTTTGGCGAAGATATTCTCCAAAAACACTACCAACAAGAACATAAAAATAAGCATTAAAAGGCAAATCTGTATGTTTCTGTAAGGCTCTTAAAATATTCTTTTAAACTCAAAGAACTGTTATTCAGTTATTAAATTTAGAGGAAATCATTCCAAAAATTAAACTAAATACATCCAAAAATCATGTTAAAACGTATTTCAATATTTGCTATTTTTTTATTGGTAACAATGTTTGCCATTACTTCATTTGCCAAAGGTAAACCAGAGTATTACGAGATTAGAGTTTATAATTTTAAGTCTGCGGTTCAGAAAACCGTGGTGGAAGACTATTTCAAAAATGCGGCTATTCCTGCGTATAACCGTGCGGGAGTTGCATCGGTTGGTGTTTTTGATGAAGCCGACCAAAAAGATGGCTTAAAATTATACGTACTTATTCCTTATAAATCATTGGATGATGTCGTGAAGGTTTCGGCTAAATTATCGGCAGATGCCGTATATCAACAAGCAGGAAAAGCGTATCTTGATGCTGACCACACAACGCCTGCTTATGAGCGTTTTGAGAGTTCTTTGTCGGTAGCTTTTAAAAATTGGACTTCCACAAAAGTGCCGACAACTACTGCTCCGAAATCAGAGAGAGTATATGAATACCGTTTGTACGAAAGTCATAGTGAGGCGAAAGGAAACAAAAAAGTACACATGTTTAATGAAGGTGGAGAAATTGATATTTTTGTGAGATTGGGCTTCAATCCAGTATTTTACGCTCAAACAATTATTGGTGGAAAACAGCCTAATTTGGTATATATGACCACTTTTGACAATAAAAAATCAAGAGATGAGCATTGGAAAGCATTTGGTGCAGATTCAGAATGGAATCGAATTAAAGCCCTTCCAGAATACGACCACGCCATGACCAAAGCTGAAATTCACTTCTTGACTCCTGTTGAATACTCGCAGATATAAAAAATAGACCACAGATTTTACGGGTTAGGCAGATTTACACAGATTTTTTTGATAATTAATCTGTGTGAATCTGTCCAATCCATAAAATCCGTGGTCTATTAATTGAAGGACTATTTTCGATAATCCAACGCAGGTTTTCTATCTCCTAAAAGAGCTTCATATTTAAAGTTTGCTCCACGTTTTTGTAGCCATTCAGCTTTTGCTTTTTCAATGAGTGCTGCATCTTTATACAAATCCAATGCTGTGCAAGCCAATGTTTTTGCCGCTACAATCATTCCTTTTTGTCCAATTGTCATCCCACTTGCTGCCGTTGATTGCCAACTGTGTGCTGCCGAACCAGACACCCAAGTAGCAGTCTGTAAACCAACCGTCGGGACAGTCCAACTTACATCGCCCACATCCGTTGAGCCACCACTGGTAGCACTTTCTGAGCCGTCTCTAAAATCTTTTACCTTTGCTGCATTTTCTACGGGTTGTTTTTGGTCGCCTAAAGTTTCGCTGATTTTTTCGGCAAATTTTTTCTCTTCTTCGGTATAAGTTACTCCGCCAACCATCGCTAAATTATTGTGCATAGTTTCTGCCAATGTCACATTGGGTAAAAGGTTGAAAACACCGCCTAAAACTTCCCATTCTACTTTTGTTCCCGTTCCGAGGGCAGCCCCTTGAGCGGCATTTTCAATGCGTTTCCAAACACTTTGTAAAATATCACGGTCTTTATGGCGAGCGTAATAATATACCTCAGCGTAAGCAGGAACAACATTTGGAGCATCGCCACCCTTCGTAATTACGTAATGAATACGAGTATCTTGCGGAATGTGTTCCCGCATCATGTTCACCATCATATCCATCGCTTCCACACCATCCAAAGCTGAACGACCTCTTTCGGGCGATGCCGCAGCGTGTGCCGCAATACCCTTGAAACGAAATTTAGCATTTTTATTGGCCAAAGATGTTCCTGCATCGGCTGCATTTTGAGACCCTGGATGCCAATGTAAAACTACGTCCACGTCATTGAAAAGTCCTTCACGAACCATGTAAACTTTGCCCGACCCGCCTTCTTCGGCAGGACAACCATAAATTTTAACCGTTCCTTTTTGTCCAGATTTTTGTAGCCAATTTTTTACTTCAATAGCGGCCGCCACCGATGCTGTACCGAATAAATTATGCCCGCAACCGTGTCCGCCTTTTTGATTTGGAATTGGTTTTATTTCTGGAACAGATTCCTGTGCTAAACCTGGAAGTGCGTCATATTCAGCTAAAATGCCAATCGTTGGTTTTCCTTCGCCAAAAGTGGCTAAGAAAGCGGTTGGAATTCCTGCTACACCCGCTTGAACGTTAAAACCTTCTTTTTTGAGTAATTCTTGTAACAAAATGGATGACTTTTCTTCCATATAACCCAATTCGGCATAATTCCAGATTTGCTTTGAAATACCTGCATATTCGTCAAAACGTTTGTCGATATTGGAAATAACAGTTTGTTTGTCAGTATTTTGTGGTGTAACTGTTGCCGTTTTCTTCTTTTGAGAAATGGCAGAAAATGTTACGAGTGAGAGGAGAATAATAAAGGTTTTTTTCATAAAAATATTGGTTGATGATTAATTGATTTGGTTAAATATAAATGCTTATTTCTGATTTAAAAAAGTTTCAATAATCTGATTATACGCCTTAGCATCCATTAAATACGGGAAATGACCTGCGTTATGCAAAGTAACAACTTTTGCTTGAGGATACGTTTTTTTCAATAAATCTCGTAAATTTTTGCTTACCAATGGGTCGTTGTCGGCTTCTGTAATTTGTAAGGGAATATTAGGCGAAATTTTAGCCGTGAAGGTATCGACTACGCAATAATATCGGGCAATAAATACCTTACGGGTTACTTCAGTTCCTAATAATTCATTTAAAAAAGCATCAACAATGGGTGAATTTTGCGAAGCAGGAACTACTTCTTTATTGTATTTATTACGAATATTTTGAATGACAAACCATTCTGGAAGCCATTGCATCACTTTTACGAGTGTTTCATTTTTAGCTTTATTTTCAAGATTTGGAGAAAATGTATTCCCCAACATTGCTTTCAAAACTCGGTCTGGATGATTCACTGCTAAATATTGCGTTAAATATCCACCCAAAGAACTTCCAATAATGACTACTTTCGAGATTTTCTCTTTGTCTAAAATCGCTAAAATGCCTTTGGATAAATCATTGAGATTGGTCACGGGTGGATACGTGAGACTTACCGTTTTATAGCGTTTTTTGAAATGGTCAATTTGTTGCCACCAAATGTCATACGAACCGCCCATGCCATGAAGGAATAACAAAGTAGTATCACCCTGTCCTGCCACGTGGTATTTCCAATTATTGCCGTCAAGTTCTAAGGTTTTTACAGGTTCGGCTCGAAAGGCTTGAAGCGAAGACAATGTGCTGTCTTTGAGGGGGTAACGTTTTTCAAAAGTAAATTTTTGAACGGGATACAAATAAAGAACCAGCAATAAAATAGCAAATGCAGTGATGATTTTTGTCTTCATGTGGTTGGGTTGAAATGTGTGTTGTAGCAAAAAATGTAACACGAGTATCTTTCTCGTGAAGCATCATGCAGGAAAGATTTTCGTGCTACTAACACAAAGATATTCAACCTATTAAGAAAACAAAGGATTGATTTAGAAAACTTCTAATTTCGAAAATTCATTACTTATTTATGACGAAACCAACAGTCATTCCTGTCGTTTTGGTAAGCTTTGAAAACAGTATTAATGGGCGCCCCGTGAAAGAATCGGTCATTGAATTGCGTGTGGATGAGATAATTAAATGCTCCCATGTCGCCTGTGTAGGCAGTTGTATTATCGTGGTTATGTTGCTGATGAATATTGGCTAATTTCTCAATAAACTCCTGCATCACTTCAATATTTCCACCAATAATTCCGCAGTTAAGCAAGGTAGCATTTTTGAAATTCTCTTCATAGTTAGTGTAGTCTGCTATTTTACTTCTCAAATGATTGGAATGTTCTTGCATCCATTCATTATTGAGTGGTTTTGGCTCATCTCCACAAAAAATATGGGTTGGATTATTGACAAAAAGAGGCTGGATAAACGGGTTTTGTACCACCACAACGTCCGAAACATCGGTGACGAAAACACCTTCAATGGCATGAGAATTTACCTTTAAAAAATCTCGATAAACTAAATACCGAAATACGTTCGGATTGAAAGTGGTGTCATGTTCAACTTTGATGAAAATAAGATTTTCATTTTGGTATTTAACACAAGTTTCTTCCGAAAAATTATTGTGAAAAAGTACACCCTGCAAACCTAAATCAGCAATAGAATCCGCCCAATCTTTCACCAACGAAATATCGTCGTCTTGCAAAGTCATATTGCGGTTTACGTCGTAAATACCCGTAAGGTGGCAAGCGAAAATAAGGTGTTTTTGCAAAGTAAGTTTGGACATAATTGACTAATTAAGCGAAGCGTAATTTTCTCTTTTTTTGACTGAACAAATACTATTGGGAATATTTCGGTAGTAAACGTAAGTTCTGAGGTTGACTTTTCGGACTTTATATTTTTCAGAAGCACGCTCATAAAACTGGGAATCTGCCGCATAGGAGTCTTGAAATGGGAGCGTCGTAAAAACTTCTCTTTTCCCAAACAGCGTAGCGAACAAAATACATTCATCCACGTGAATTACTCGGCTGAGGTCGTATTTGTCGGGTACGTAATAATCTTCTTCTTTATCAACAATGGTTTGTGTTGTGGAAGCAATCAAATCGGTACACAACATTTCATCCAAACAAGAACCAAGATGATTGGGCTGATATTCGTCGTCGGCATCAAGAATAGTAATGTAAGCTCCTTTGCTATTTTGAAGCCCCCGATTGATAGATTGCGACTGTCCACAATTTTTATGGCGGACATAAACAATTTTGTTTTCGTGGGCTTTTACGTAATTTAAGAGTTGGTTATCAGTATCTTTCGTACTACCATCATCAATAATAATCAATTCAAAATCTTGAAAATTTTGATTGAGTACAGAGTCGATTGCTCTTTGTACCAAGATAAAATCGGTATTATAAACCGCCATCAAAACTGATATTTGTACTTTATTTTCCATTACTATTCTTTAAATATCTACGAAGGTAAATTCTTGCCTTCACAAGGATGTTAAACTATGGTCATATTTCTAACACAAACATTAAGTTTTTGTTTCCAAAGATGCTGATTCTTTATCATTTTCGATGTAGATATAATTTATTTCAGTTATGTTCAATCAGCATTATTTAAACCTTTTATTTTAGGATAATTATATAATTGCCTATACCGTATAATTTTGTTATGCCCCCCCAAAAACCGTAAAACTACCTTAAAAAAATAAGATTATTATTTTACCTTTGACAAATTTAAAACCATGAACTTGTTTTAATCATTTCAATTTAACCATTCATACCAAAATGAAAAAATTACTATTAAGTATCTCTTTGCTAATGATTATTAGCATTTCGGCATCTGCTCAACAACAGTTTGTTTGGAATTATTACAAAGTATCAATGACGTTGCACGATGACTTTAAGGTGACAAAAAACACCGATGAAGAGTTTAGAGCAGAAGGTGACGGGATGGAAGTATATGTAGATGTTTGGGAAGAAAATATTGCCGTTGATGATATGGATGAAGCCCTTGCAAAATACGCTTTAAATTTAAAAATGACCGAGGTTGACGTTGCCCATGAAGTACATATTAATGGCTTAGATGGTTTTTATGTAGAAGGTTTTAAAGATGGCGACCGTATTATGTTGGCAGGTTTAATTGTTCCAAATTCTCATACAAATATTGTCGTAGAAATCAATTTTGATGATAAAGATGCCACTGCGGAAAAAGATGCGTTAGAAATACTTAACAGCATCAAGAAGATAAAATAATTGCTCTTTTATAGCATATAATTACTACCAAACAAAAGAGACAAGGCATTGCCTTGTCTCTGAATAAATTATCTTAAAATACTACAAACCCTTATCTCTCATCAATTTAAACTCACGATAACGTCTGATAATTGCCATCGTAAAGCCTACCATTAGTACCAAAGTTCCAATCCACAAAAGATTAATCAATGGCTTTTCTATGGCTTTTAATACAACATAATCTCTTTGTGTTGTGTTAAAAGCAAAACCAAATTTGCCTGTTTTAGGGTCAATATTGGTAAACTTTGCTCTGATACCTACTTCGTTATTTTCAATTGGTGGCATCGCTACCATTCCATTACGAATTACAAAGGTTGGTTTTATTTCGTATTGGATAAACTCTTTCCCCATCACTTTAATCGTAGCCTGCACTGCTGCATCATTCGCTCCTAATGGCTTTCCTTCAAACTCATTGACACGAGTGACATTATCCAAAACGGCAACATAATCATTCAAAAAGAATGTATCTTTTACCGCAATATTATAATCTTCCGTTTTGCTCCACTCACGTTGGTCTAAATCAGGAGCAAGGGCAACGTAAGTGTATAAATCAGTTCCAAGATTACGTTTGAGGGCAGGAGAAACCGAATTCCCCATTTTCTTATTAATCTGAAAACGAGGATAAAGCGTTGTTACTCGTCCGTCTTTGTCTCTAAAATCAATTTCGTAGTATTTATTTTCTGGGAAAACTGGCAAGGTATCACCTTTTGAATAGTATTTCTTTCCTTTCTGCTCGATGTCCTGCAAAGCAACAGCGTGGAAGTCATTTTCAATAATTTCTACCTGCTCAGGACGAAGATAATCGGGTAATTCACGTCCTTCTACACGCACGCCTTTGTAAGTAAGCGTGTAATTATCCATTTTCTGAGGCGTATTCAGCCACAACATTACGTTTTCTTTGTTTTCCTTTCCGTTATTATCTGTGAACGATTTATCGTTAGAAATATTAAAACCTGCTGTATTGATTGAGACAACCTTCGAATATCCCGAAGAAAATAAAATCCCCAATAACATCATAGCAACGCCAATGTGTGTAACTGCACCGCCCGAAAGTTTGTAGTTCCCTTTGAAAATATCAAACAAAATTGAGCCATTGGTTAAGATTGAGAATATTCCACCGAACAATAAAACAATATACGTTGGCGAACCAAAGAAATCTCCCGTTTGCGATTTTGTCGTAAAGAAAATCACGACAAAGGTCAAAATCAAACTCGCTAATACAGGGGTAAGGAAGTATTTAGCAAAGTTTTCTTGCTTGATTTTTTTCCACCAAAATGATTGCCCAATGCCCGAAAATACGGCAATTCCTACCCCAAACCATAATTGAAATTTAGAATAATAAGTAGCAGCATCGGCGGGAGGAGCTAATTTTGAAACAAAGCCTAAACCTTCAACGATTTTGTTGTAAACGGGTAATGAGGTTGCCGCAATAATCTGAAAAGCAGAAAGACAAAGCGTAGTTGCCCCCATAAAAATCCAGAATTCTCGACTATAAGTTGACACTTCCTTTTCATCCGAAGGCACTTCTTTCCATCTCCAAGCTAACAAACCAACGGCAATTAATAAGAAGAAAAGCAAGTAAATTAACAACTGACCAGAAAGTCCTAAATCCGTAAATGAGTGAACTGAGGCTTCGCCTAAAACACCACTTCTATTCAAGAACGTTGAATATAAAACTAAAATAAACGTGGCTATCACCAAAATAAATGAAGTACGTAAAGCTGTTTGATTTGTCTTGTAAATAATCATGCAGTGATACGTAGCAACCAAAACTAACCAAGGTACAAATGAGGCGTTTTCAACGGGGTCCCAGTTCCAATATCCCCCAAAATTTAAGGTTTCATAAGCCCAATATCCGCCCATGATAATTCCTACACCCAATACCAAACCCGAAAACAATGCCCAAGGCAAAGCTGGACGAATCCATGCTGAATATTCACGTCTCCATAAACCCGCCATTGCATACGCAAAAGGAATTAAAGTAGTGGCAAAACCCAAGAAAAGTGTTGGCGGGTGAATTACCATCCAATAATTTTGAAGCAAAGGATTCAACCCACGACCATCTTCGGCAATAAAATCGGGTTTCATTTGCCAAATGGGTAAATCTGGCATAGCTTCTCGCATCATCAAGAAAGGCGAAGAACCAATTTTCAAGTCGATTACGGGCAAAACTACCCCCAAAATCATCGAACAAAGGAAAGTTTGAACCGCCGCAAAAATTGCCATTACAGGTGCTTCCCAATGCTTATTAGTGTTGATAAGAACAATACCTAAAACGGCGTGCCAGAATATCCACAAAAGGAAACTTCCCTCCTGCCCTTCCCAGAAACAAGAAATAATATAATAAACGGGTAATGCTTTTGAGGAGTGCGACCAAGCGTAATGATACTCAAAATAATGGTTGTAAATAATGGAGAACAAAGAAGCTATCACGCCTACAACTGCCGCTGAATGTACATAAAAGGCATAACGTGAAAAGCGTTTCCAAGATTCTTGTTGGACTAAATCAATGGTTTGAACAGATTTGAAATAACCAAAAGTTGCTATTACTGATGCCACAAATGACAGAATAATGCACAAATGGCCTATATTTCCGATGGTTGTATGAAACATTTTTGTTTTGTAATAAAGACAATGTTAGATAATATTAGAACACGGATTAAATGGATTGCGCACGGATACAAATACAATAATCCGTGCGTAATCCATTTAATCCGTGTTCCATTCAATTGGCATTACGACTGCTTTGCTGGCTTTTCGACTTCTTTAAATTCAGCATTGCCATCTTGATATTTTGAAGGGCATTTCAACAAAATTTTCTCACATTTGAAAACCTGTCCTTCCATACTTCCAATGATAACGATTTGTTCTGCTTTGCCTAAATCCTGTGGTTTAGGGGCATTATACACTACTTTTTGTGAACGACCTTTGTTATCAGTTAACGTAAATTCTAAGTGATTAGCATCAATGGCAGGGTTATAAATCAAATCTTCAATGTCACCCGTAGCACTTTTCTTTAATTTTCCCACCACGTGAACTTGATTAACATCACCACTTTTCGCCTTTACTTCTGCATCAGCAAAATCAGTATAGGTACTTGCTTCTGTACCCGTTGAAACAAGGATTGCAACGGCAATGGCAATCACGATAAGTCCAAAAATATGTGTCTTTTTCATATTAGTTGTTAGGATTTAGGGATTAGTGGTTAGGTTTTAGTATGTGAGTATGCAAATACTAAAACCTAAAAACCAACATCTAAAACCTATTTTTTTATTTGTTTTTCTAACTTTGAAATTTTACTGTCAAGGTTTATTAAATAAACAATGATTCCCGTAAAAATGGTTGCAACAACGGCTACAACTACATAAATTCTACCATCAGCATATAATTTGTCTGCCATATCTACTTCATTAGAAGCATTATTTTGGGCAAACAAACTTACTGAGATTAATAAAAACGTGATTAGTGAGAGTATTTTCTTCATTTCTAAAATATTATAAAGTCTTCAAAATTATTTTGGTATTCGGTAAGGTCAATTTGTTTATTTGTCACCTTTCCGTTTTTGAAAGTTAATCGTAAGGTAAGACTGTCTTTATGAGTTGAACCTAAAGATTGATTTTTGTACAAATCCAGTAATTGAAGTTGGTTTATTATCAATAAACTTTCCCATGAATTTTCATTTCTTGAAACAAAAACAAAGTGAAAATTCTTTGGGGTATCAAACAATTGTCTAAGTGAAATATTAAATTGGGCATATTTACTATTTCTTTGAACTTTAAGGTTTGATGCTTTTACTTGAATTCGCATTAGTTTACTCGTCTCATGTCGAACTACAAAAATATCATCTCCTTCATCCACTTCTGGAATTGCTACGTTCCATCCTCTCAATAGAAATTCAGACATGACAACCAACTGTCCCGCTTTCCCAAAGTATAAATGATAATTATTTTTAATCATTGGTTTTGAATGTATCAATTATATTGTCGGTATAGGGGTCAATAAAATCTATTCCACTTATCTTTTTCAAATCCTCTTGATTGTCTAATCCAATCAAAGCTGGAAGGATAAAGCGTTCTAATTTTCTGTAATATTTCTCAAAACCACTTTTCAAATCATAATCTACCAAAATTTGTTTGGCGGGATGAGCTGAATCTCCAAATAGTTTTTTGACAACTTTTATTTGAGAGGGCAATAAGGTAAAAGCATATCCCTCAGCACTTTGATTGACATAAACTCTTAAATTCTCCATAACGTTAATTATTTTCTTGATGTATTTGCTCTAAATTTTTCAAGCGTAATCTCAAATTGGTAATCCAATAACCTAAGCAAATCCAACCGATACAAGCAGGGTAAAAGATAATCCTCATGGTATGCTCGGTATCCATTGGTTTAAAACCTGGATTTCCGCCATTTCCTGGGTGCAGCGAATCGGTCATTCTCGGAAGAATAATCAATAATGGAATTAACAAGGCTACCGCAAAAATATTGTAAATGGCTGAAATTCTTGCCCTTTGTTGTTCGTCATTGAATGAACCACGCAAAATGATGTAAGCGAAATAAATCAATAATCCGATTGCCGCACCGTTAAGTTTTACGTCATTTGTCCACCATGCTCCCCACGTATATCTTGCCCAAATACTTCCTGTTGCAATACCCACTATTCCGAATAAAATACCTGTGCTGGCATATTCAGCGGCTTTGGTATCAAATAATGTTTGTGGACTACGTAGGTATTTTATTGAATTCCAAACCGATACACTCAACATCGTAAACATTCCGAACCACATAGGTACGTGAAAATACAAATTACGAGCTGTCTCGTGCAAAACTGGCTGACGAGGAATTCTACCCAAAAATCCCCAAATTAATACATAATAAAGTAGCCCAACGGCCAAGAATTTATACCAATTGTTTTTCATAATATCAGTTATCAGTAAACAATTATCAGTTATCAGTCGGACTGCAAACAGTTAGCCTGTAAACCTCTAAAACATTCATTGATAAGTCTATTTTATATCACTATACTTTTTAATCTCTATTTTCTGTTGACTGTTTACTGATAACTGTAAACTGAATCAGCTCCTCCACAAATACGGGAACAAAATCACACTTAAAACCAGCACAATGCCATCAATTGCCAAAAGCGTCAGAATTTCGTCTAAACTACTGCCTCTATCTAATCCATCAAGAGCATTTTTCGATATTTTCAATAGCATTAACAACATCGGAATGATAATCGGAAAGCTTAAAATAGCCATCAGAGTAGCACTATTTTCTGCTTTTGAAGCAATTCCTGCTACCATGGTTAGCGTACTCGAAAAACCTACTGCACCTAATACAAGACTTAACAAATAAATCCCCATATCTTCCACAGGATTTCCCATCACAACGGCATAAACGCCAAAACCGACTAATGACAAAACCAACATTAAAATGGTGTTGTAAATAATTTTTGAAAGAATTATCCCAACTGGACTTGCCAAGGTATAATAATACAACAACCTTCCGAAACGCTCTTGTGTAAAACTCTTAGCAATGGCATTCATTGCGGTAAACAATAAAATAATCCAGAACAAAGTATTCCACGTAAGTTTGTCAATCTGATTAGACTTCAACCTAAATGACAAATAACAGACGTAAACTGTACTCACGATATACAACAACATTCCGTTGAGTGCATATTTTTGCCGAAGTTCCAGCTTTATTTCTTTATCAATCAGTGCTTTTATTTCTTTTAGCATTTTATTAGGGGTTAGGTTTTAGGGGTTAGGATATAGGTAACAAATGGAAGTAATTCTCTCATAGAAATATCTAACGCCCAAACCCTAAAACTCAAGCCCTAACTCACCCACAAAGTTACGACACAAACAAACCTCACGCACGTAAACAAAATAATATTTTGATAATGGAAAATGTTTTCCCCTCGAATAGTTTACAATGAAGGAACTCTTTGGTAATTTTGTTTTGTTTTGAATAAATCTAAATAAGAGAAGTCATAAGTTTATATGACGATTGTCATAAGTGGTTTTTTTACTAAAAAATACGCTTATACTTGCGAAATAAATTTTAGACTCGTGACTTTAAACATGAAAACCATAGCAGATTTGAAAATAGGTGAGAGAGGAATCATTGTTAATTTTACCGATGAGGGTCTTTCTCTAAAATTATTAGAAATGGGCTGTTTACCTGGTACACAAGTTACCATGACGCACATTGCTCCCTTCGGCGACCCCATCGCAGTTAAAGTATCGGGGTATGTTCTTTCTATGAGAAAGGACGAAGCCGCAACAATTATTGTAGCGTAGAGTTTTAACTATTGGATTATCGCCTTTTGCTAATCAATTATAAAAGATAGCCAATAAAACGGATTAAAATTTTGAAAAAATTACCAAAAATAGCCCTTATCGGCAATCCAAACGCAGGAAAATCTTCGCTGTTTAACTCTATAACGGGTTTACGCCAAAAGACTGGTAATTTTCCTGGTGTTACAATGGATATGCTCATTGGCAAATGGCACTTGGATAATGGTGGTGATGCGGAAATTCTGGATTTACCTGGTATTTACAGTATTTACCCAAAGTCAGTTGATGAACAAGTAGTTATCAATATTTTAGCCAACCCTCAACACCCTGATTATCCCGATTTAGCCATTGTAGTAGTTGATGCGTCTAATATCAAACGAAACCTTTTACTGTTCAGTCAAGTTCGAGATTTGGGAATCCCAACGGTATTGGCATTGAATATGATTGACGTTGCTGAGAACCAAGGAATTGTAATTAACTCGGTAAAATTAGCCCGTGAACTCAACGTAGAAGTGGCAGAAGTAAATGCCAAAAAAGGAATTGGTTTAAATGGTTTGAGATTGGCAGTGAATAAAACGTTGGAGTCTGGATACAATTCAAACGACTCATTACCAATGGATTATTCACACGAGTTAGTTGAAGAAATAAAACAAACCTACGGAGAAACGGACGACTATCACGCTCTCTTATGGCTTTCTGAACACGATAATTTACAGCAATTCAATACGCAACAAAGAGTAGGTTTTGATAAAATTCAGGAAAAATACGGTTGGAATACCCAAAATGCACAGTCAAAGGAAACGATGGCTCGCTACGCTCAACTCAATGAAATTGTGGATAATTGTCTCCACGAAATGCCCGTTGAAGAAGAACCCATTAATTCTTGGACTGACCGTTTAGATAAAATTTTCTTGCACCGTTTTTGGGGATATTTCATCTTTTTAGGAATTTTATTCATCGTTTTTCAAGGAATTTTCACGTGGGCAACTTACCCAATGGACTTGATTGACAGCGGCGTTGCTACTTTAAATGATTTTTTAAAATCTCAACTTCCACCAACAAAACTCACCGATTTACTCACCGATGGACTCATTGCGGGTATTGGTGGTGTTTTGATTTTCATTCCACAAATTGCCTTTTTATTCTTGTTCATTTCGTTGCTTGAAGAGACTGGTTATATGTCGAGAGTAATGTTCATTATGGACAAACTCATGCGACGTTTTGGACTAAATGGAAAATCCGTAGTACCGCTTATTTCAGGAATTGCTTGTGCCGTTCCTGCCATCATGAGTACCCGTAGCATTACTTCTTGGAAAGACCGACTTATCACCATCATGGTCACGCCATTAATGTCGTGTTCTGCTCGTTTGCCCATTTATACCGTCCTAATTGCCTTAGTTGTTCCTGAAAAAAGTACACTCTTCGGCATTTTCAATTTGCAAGGAGTTGCCCTATTTGCGTTGTATTTATTAGGGTTCTTCATGGCATTATTTTCGGCTTGGGTAATGAAAATATTTTTGAAAGTAAAAGAAAGAAGCTATTTCATTATGGAATTACCGTCTTATAAAGGCCCACGTTTTTCACACGTAGCCTTTACCATTTGGAATTCTACAAAAGCCTTTGTTTTTGAAGCAGGAAAAATCATCGTTGCCATTTCCATTGTTCTTTGGGTTTTAGCCAGTTATGGCCCAGGTGATGCCATAGAACAAGCGGAGATTAACGTAAAAATGCAATACCCAACCCTTTCTGGTATAGAATTACAAAATAAAATTTCAGCTCAAAAATTAGAAAATTCTTACGCAGGACATTTCGGCAAGTTCATTGAACCTGCTATCAAGCCATTAGGATATGACTGGAAAATTGGGATTGCATTAATAACTTCGTTTGCTGCTCGTGAGGTTTTTGTGGGTACAATGTCAACTATTTATAGTTTGGGTGGAGAAGTTGAGGACGAAAACGCTACTGTTATGAACAGAATGCGAGCAGAAATAAACCCTGAAACTGGCAAACCTTTGTACGATACCGCATTAGGTTTTTCACTACTCATTTTTTACGCTTTTGCCATGCAGTGTATGAGTACGCTCGCAACGACTTACCGAGAAACAAAATCTTGGAAATACCCTACGATTCAATTCCTTTATATGACAACTTTAGCTTACGTTTCAGCATTTATTGTTTATCAATTATTGAAATAGAGTAATTTCAAAATTAGATATCCAACTAAATTCACTGAGTAGGTTTTTAATATAGAACCTGTTTAAATAGGTTTGTATTGCCCTAAAACGGATATTTTTTAATGTCCGTTTTTTTATCCCTTCTATAATTTTATAAAATTCCTCTATATTTATCTTTTCATTTTCCCTATTCTAATTAGAACTGAACTCAAACAATATTTGTAAATAATTCAACTGAAGATTTGGAGTAATTTCGGCATCGAAGAATATTTAAGATTAACAACATGACAAAAATTATTATTCCCGTTTTAGTAGCCTTAGTCATTATAGCTGTCTTGTTTTTTTATTGGCTAACCCATCGTTATTCGGTTATTGACAAAGAAAAGAGTGAAAACTACTATTATAATTTCTCTAAAACAGAAATTCATAATATTCCAATGGGCAACTGGTTTGAATTAGGAGATAAGCTTCTTCCTGATTTAGATGTTAATAATTTCACTATTTTAAGCCCTCTACATATCAGAGACAACAAAACCGTATATTTTGAAGGAACTAAAATTACAAATGCAGACTTAGCCACCTTTACCATAATTGGAGATGAGAAGTTCAATAGTCGTAAATTTGCCAAGGACAAAAACCACCTTTATTATGGAGCAA
>JAAFIU010000392.1 GCA_013298805.1 Cytophagales bacterium
ATTTAAAAGATTTACACGGATAAAATTAAAAATAAATCCGTGTAAATCAGCCTAATCCGTATAATCTGTGGTCTAATTTATCCAGTTACTCTACCCAATAAAAAAGCGTTAAAACAAACTTTACAGTTTATTCTAACGCCTTTTATGCTGACGGTTATCGGCTTAATTCACGATTAAATTGATAACATAAAATAATGTTATTAGAAATAAAATCAATGACCTAAGATTCTTCGTTACCGTACATTCTTTGTTTGTATGAAGCACGAATAACTTCAGTACGACGACTAATTGATGGTTTTTCAAAAGCCGAACGTCTGCGAAGTGCCTTTACTACGCCCGTTTTTTCAAATTTTTTCTTAAATCTTTTTAACGCTTTGTCGATTGACTCGTTTTCCTTGATATTGATAATCAGCATATTATGTGTTTGTTTAAAATCTTTTTTGTAAATAGAGGTGCAAAGATAACGGTTTGTATTTTAAATGTCAAGAGAAACTAATCAATAATCGACTGATAAATCAATTGTTGCACCTGTTTTTCTATTCCCCAGCCCTTACTCGGGAACACTTGGAAGAAAACAACCATCAATAAATCCTCCTTCGGGTCGATGGTATAATGCGTATAATACATTCCTCCCCACTCAAAAGCTCCTACTGAACTCGGTAATTTGACGTGTCCTTTTTCGGTATAAATTTCAAAACCTAAACCAAATTTATTTTTTCTGTCCCACACTTCTAAATCTCCAATTTGGTTCATCGTCATTAACTCAATAGTTTTGCGGCTCAAGAGTTTTTTATTGTTGAAACTACCACCATTGAGCATCATTTGACAGAATTTAGCGTAATCCTGCGTGGTTGAAGTTAAACCTGCCCCACCTGAAAAGTAGGTTTTTGCTCCCGTCACAGGATATTCTGTCCATTCATTTTGTGGTCTTGGCGTAATGCCTGGTTCTGTCCCAATTTCTTCATACACTTTCACCAAGCGGTCTTTTTTTGTATCATCAACGTAAAACCCTGTGTCATTCATTCCCAAAGGTTCAAAAACTCTTTGCTTCAAAAATTTATCGAAAGGCATTCCAGAAATAACTTCAATGAAATATCCTAAAACATCTGTATTTAAGCCGTAAGTAAACTTTTCTCCTGCTTCGTGCATTTTAGGAAGTGCCGCCAAACGTGGAATTGTTTCAGATATTTTCTCTGGCTTTACCGAAAAATAAAAAGGAATCCCTGCTTTTTCGTACAGTTTATTTTGGTACGGAATACCAGCGGTATGCGTCAATAAATGGCGAATGGTAATTTCTTTTTTAGCAGGATGGGCTTTATAGGTACTGTCTTTATAAACTGAATCTAAAATTTGCGAGTTTTTAAACGCAGGAATATATTTTGAAATCGGGTCGTCCAAATTAAAACGTCCTTCTTCATAAAGCATCATAACGGCGGTAGTTGTCAGAGCTTTTGACATTGACATAATTCTAAAAATATCATTACTTTTCAACGCTTTCTTTGCTTCTATATCATTCATTCCAAAGGCTTTATCCATCACTATTTGTCCGTGACGGGCAATAAAAACCGTTGCCCCTGGAATACGTTTTTCGTTTATCTTACGATTAATCAAGTCTTCAATATGATTCAGTCTTTCGGCTGAAAACCCTACTTTTTCGGGTGGTAATCCTACGCTAAATTGCTGAGGTTTCTGAGCAAAAAGATTAATACTCAATAAAAAAGTTACGACTAAAAAAGTTGGGTTCATTTGGATTTTCATTAATATTTTAAACTGAAATAACCGATTATCAATCATATTGTTACACAACATGGATTTATCAAAATGCGTATAAGCCCTATAACAAACGTATAAAATTATCTCAAAAAAGTGATAAATTGAGCCATTATTAATTTATTAAAATTTTAGGCGCTCCGCATATCATTATTTTCACCGTTTTGTTTAACTGAATACATGACACTAATTACCATTTTTCTGTGTATTGGGCTTTTAGTCCTTCTCATTACTTGGGGTAAAATCAATCCTTTTTTGGCATTTCTGATTACTTCCATTGTGGCAGGTATTTTCATGGGTGTTCCTTTAGCAAACATCGGAAAATCATTGCAAAAAGGTATTGGCGATATGCTTGGTTCTTTAGTAATTGTGATTTCCTTGGGAGCAATGTTAGGGAAAATCGTGGCTGAAAGTGGAGCTGCTCAAAAAATAGCCTCCGTAATGATGAGCATTTTTGGTGAAAAATATATTCATTGGGGATTGGTTTGTACTGGTTTTATCATCGGTATTCCTCTGTTTTATAATGTAGGTTTTGTGCTGATGATTCCGCTTATTTTTTCAGTAGTCAATCAGTACAAACTTCCTGCGGTCTATTTGGGACTTCCCATGTTGGCTTCTTTATCTGTTGCTCATGGTTTCTTGCCTCCACATCCATCGCCAGCGGCATTAGTGGCTCAATTTAATGCTAACATGGGACTTACGCTACTTTATGGTTTAGCCATTGCCGTCCCTGCCATCATTTTGGGCGGGCCAGTTTTTGCATTAACACTCAAAAAAATTGATTCAAAACCTTTGGCAGCCTTCCAAAATGCAACCATGCCACAGGATGAATTACCGAGCAAGTTCAACAGTTTTGCCACGTCACTCTTACCCGTTATTTTATTGGCGGTGACAACCATTCTTACTTTTCAAGCAAAGGGAAATGAATCCATTAAATCGTTCAGTGCTTTTGTTGGCGACCCTTCTATTGTCATGCTCATTTCATTAATCGTTGCGACCTTCACACTTGGATTAAACAAAGGTGTTTCCATGAAAAAAATCATGGGATTTTATACCGAAGCCGTTAAAGATGTTTCGATGATTATCTTGATTATTGGCGGAGCGGGGGCTTTAAAGCAGATTTTGATAGAAAGTGGCGTAAGTAATGAAATAGCAGCAATTTTGAAAGACTTACCGTTCAATCCGCTGATTACGGGTTGGTTAGTTGCCGCTATCATACGAGTGTGCGTAGGCTCGGCTACGGTAGCAGGTTTAACTACCGCAGGAATTATTGCACCGATGGTTATACAAACAGGTGTTAATCCAGAATTGATGGTTTTGGCAATTGGCTCGGGTAGTTTGATGTTTTCACACGTGAATGACCCAGGCTTTTGGTTGTTTAAAGAATACTTTAATTTGAGCATCAAAGACACGCTTCGCTCTTGGTCGATGATGGAAAGCATTGTATCATTAGTGGGGCTTTTAGGCGTTTTATTGATTAATACAATGGTATAAAAAATCATTAGAAACCAGTTGTGCTAATTAAAATATAAAGTTTTTGACCTCCAATAGTGGTAAATCAAGGCAATAATTGACAAAAATAGATAGGGTTAATGCTGTTATTTTAGCAATAACTCTATTTGTTAGTCCCCAA
>JAAFIU010000220.1 GCA_013298805.1 Cytophagales bacterium
CGATAGAAGGCTCTGAGTTAAAGCTCACAAAATCAAAGAGTTACATTAATTTGTAACTCTTTTTTGTTTTTATGGTTTACACATTGGTTTACACAAATCGGACTTTCGCTTCAATTATTTAGGATTGAAGAATCTATTCTCAATCTTTTTTAAATAAATTTCAATAAGATTCTCTAAACTGATATTTAGGAAAATTTGAATATTTATTCCTATTTGTTTCAAAGACCACCTTCATTTTTGACTATTGCGTTTAACCTAATCAAAATTGACAAAGAACCGCTTTCATCGGAATATACATATAGATTGGACAAATACTTCGCATTTTCAAGTTATGTATTTGGGTTTATAGATGAACCTGTTTAAACTTATTCCTTTCGTTGTAAATTGTTTCATTTGAAGCCTGTGAGTTTAAAATTTACTCAATGTAGCGATGCTATATGTCGCAAATTTTAAATACACAGTCATAAAATCAATTCAATTTCCATTCAAAACGAAAAGTTTAAACAGGTTCGATTTCAAAGGGGAATTGCATAATAAAAACGTTATAAGTTGTTTTAACTCATTCTTAATTAATAAGGCTCCATTAATGGCTTTCAGTAATCTTTTCTTTGTGAAAGGCTTGGCTAAAAAATCAATAATGTAAGGTTCTGAGAAACATTTGTAATAGCGAAATTGTGGCATCTGCGACTTCAATAATAAGGGCATTAATGATTTTCATGGTTTTGGTTTGTTAATTAATGGAAATAAGAAATTAATAAAGTAGAATTACATAGTCGAGAAGTAATTACTCAGGATGTTCTTCCCACAAGATATATGAATAGAGAATCTCCTAAGGACAGAGAGGTTCTCCCGACCAAGTAAGGATAATAACGATTTAAGAATTACTAACGAGTCTTCGTTGCTATTAAAATTTACATTATTTTGATTATCAATGATTCATGAGATGGTGCTTTAATTTGTCTCATTACTTAAATCCATTTCTTAAGAATACTTACACTACATAAATAGGTATTTTGATAATTTGATATTCAATTATGTAGTAATTTGATGTTTTTCTAATTAAAATATGACAATATGCCAATAGAAATAGCAATAATTGATGACCAGATTTCGTATTTGCAAGATTTTATCTCATATTTTGAAGAAAGTGATAAGTTCAATTGCTTATTCGTTGCAGAATCTTCACAAGAGTTATGGTTTAAATTTGAGACGATTGACATAACCAATCTGCGTTTTTTGTTAGTAGATATCTTATTAGTTGAAGAGTCTGGTTTAGATATTGTTGCTAAAATACACCGACAGTATCCTCACATAGAAATAATCATGTTGTCAGTTGTAGAAGACGCTGATGCTCTTATTAAAGCTTTTGGGTCTGGTGCAACAGGGTATTTAACTAAAACTAATAACTTTGAAGTTATTACAGCACACCTAACTATTGCTTTGAATGGTGGGGCTGCACTCTCACCCACAATGGCTCGTAAATTGGTTCACTATTTTAAACCGAGAGAGTTTGAACGTGGTAAAATGAGACCACGCACAGTGCAAGTGTTACACTTTTTAGCAGAAGGGTGGAGTTATAAAATGATTGCCCACAACATGGGAATTACGGTAGATGGTGTGCGATTCCACATAAAAGAAATATATCGGTCATTGAATGTACAGTCTAAACCACAAGCTGTAAGGAAATACTTGGATGGTGACTATTGAGGTAGTTCAAAAATAAAAGATGCACCTTCATTTACTTCACCTTTTGCCCAAACTCGTCCACCATGTTTTTCAACAATAGTTTTGACAATAACCAGTCCTACTCCAAACCCACCAAACATGCTACTTGGGTGAAGTCGTCCAAATAAACGAAATAAGGATTGTGCTTTTTCTGCGGCAAATCCGACGCCATTATCTTTAATTTCAAATATATACTTGTTATTTGTATTCACAGCAGAAATCTCAATAATGGGGGTGCACTCCTTCATAGAAAATTTAATTGCATTCTGAATGAGATTTATAAAGACTTGGCGAAGCAGATAAACATCGGCATTAATAGTAGGAAGCTCATGGATATTACATATAAACTCAACAGGCAGTTGTAGTTCTAAAAAAATGTCTTCTACCATTAGCTTTGTATCTGCAACTCCATAATTCAATGGTTCTATTTCTACTTTTGAAAGTTGTAACATAGATTGTACCAGTTTGTCCATATTCGCCAAAGCATCTTCTACTCGTTTCATTTCTGGTAAATCTATTTGTCTCTTTAAAGTATTAAGAGTATTTCTCATTTGAATAATTGGGTACCTCAATTCATGCGAAACAGTGAGGTTAAAAGATTCTAACTGCTTGGTGGTCTGCTCAAATTTCTGCTGCATTTTAACTACTTTTCGGTTCTGTTGCCAACGATACAAAGCAAATGTACCAAACAAGGTTAAAAACAAAATCAAGGCACCGATAATGGTATTTGCAATCTGTTTTTCTTTTTCAAGTAAGGTAACTTCTTGTTCCACTAATTGACGTTCTTTTTGCTCCGTTTCGTATTTGACGGTTAATTCCTGAGTTAATTTTTGGGTTTGTTCTTCATTTAATTTTTCTCCAATCACAACAAAGGAATCTATCATTGCCAATGCTTCATTTTCCTGTCCTAACTTTGCATATACGTATGCTAATTCTTTGAATATCGTAGTTTTTTCTCTTAAAGCAGCCGTCTCTTGACTCAACTGCAAAGCCTGATTCAAATATTCGAGTGCAAAACGAGGCCTATTATTAAATTTGCTTTCTATTATTCCTTTTTGGATTATAGGCGTAATGAGCGGGACTTTTTCTTTAATTCTTTTGAAACACGCTATTGATTTATCAAAATAGTTACTTGCATTTGTATATTTTTTTCTTGCCATTTCAATTTCCCCCAAGGCATTCATGGCATAACCTTGCATATAATAATTTTTGGATTCAATGGCATTGTTTAAGGCTGATATAGAATACTTTTGGGCAAGGTTATACTGCTTTGTATTGAAATAACAAGCTGCAATTCCTAATGCACTGATGGTCATATCATAATTATCACCTGCTTGTTGAGCCAATCTAAGTGCAATTTTACCGTGTTTTAGACTCAGCTGGTATTTTTTTTCTTGGCTATAAATGGTGCATAGCCCATAATTTACACTACGAATATTTAGGGTATCGTTCGCATCTCTACATAATTTATCCATCGCTATGAGTGTTTTTATACTCTCCAATTTCATACCCAATTGGTTTTGATGCGATGATTTTTTTCCCATAATGCTCATGAGTGCGTCATACCCTTTCTTGTTTTGGGCATAATTCTGGGCAGAATCCAACAACACTAATATTTCTGTATATTTCCCTTGCTTCTCCTTCAAAAATGAAATGTTGTAATAAGCCCAAGCGATAGCCACAGAGTCACCTAATTGATAGGCCGTAGTAAGTTCTTTGTTAAAAAATTGGGTGGCAAGTGTGTAGTTTTCTTTTGAAAAATAGTAATTACCTAAATCCATGGCAGCATTAACCGCAGACTTCGTGGGCTTATTGGTAGTTTTTAGTATTTTCAATAAGCTATCAACTGATTTGGGGCTGAGTTGAGCAAATGATACGGTTGACAAAAACAACCATAACAATAACAAAAAGTAACGCATGAGTTCAAAGATTGAATTGAGCATTTAAATCTATCGTCATTTCAGACCTAAAACGCTTCCTTGCCTAAATATAGGTAGGGATACAAAAGCTGATGTAAAGGGGCTATAGCTTTTTAAACAAGATTTGGGCATTATTGTTTAGATTGTTTACATATTGTTTGCTGTGTCGGACAAGTACTGATATATGTAGTATTAAAAAAAGAGTTTGGTGTTATTATTGATAACAATGAAAATCTAATTTTCTGCAATGTTTTTGTGATTTTCGAGTAGCATAAAAACACAAACTGTCTTCCTCCTCCCCTTCAGTATTACATATTTAAAGGCATTTAACATTGTCTTTTTCTTTTTGTACTGATTCATGTAGGTGCGAAAAACACTCATTGGTATCATAAATGATTACAATATAGGGATAGCACTAAATAATGTAACCTACATATTTTAATCTAAATGGAACAATTTTTATTCAATCAACGTAAGATGCTACTGCCTCTGGCATTAGTTTTTACTTTTGTACTTATTAGTAGTATTACCATGGCTCAAGTAACAGGCACAGTCTTTCGAGACTTTAATGGCAATGGTACAAAAGATAATACTGCTGCTTTTAATGAAGTTGGTATGCCAAATGTGGTTATTAAAGCCATAGATGCCAGCGGAGCCTCTACCACAACCACAACCGATATCAACGGTAATTACTCATTTTCTGGTGCGACACCTGGTTCTGTCAGATTATAATTTTCAATGCCCAATGCTTTTAACTTCGCTTCAAATGGAACTTCTGGAGATACAACGGTCACATTTCCTACTGGAAGTTCACAGAATTTGGCCATAAATTATCCAGCCGATTACTGCCAAAACAACCCAAAAGTAATGGTTCCATGTTACGCTAATGGTTCTGTTTCAGGTAGTGGAAACGAAAACGCCTTGGTAAGTTTCGATTACGATACCAATACAGACCTCACAGGCCGTGCAAGTTCATAATATGAAACTCATAAATATATGATAATCAATCAGTTACACATCGCATATTACGTATAAAAAAAGTTATAGATTAAATCATTTTTAAATTTTAAAACTATAGTTGGTATGTATAACAACATGTTCTTAAAAAGAAAGCCTTTGCTTTTGCTTTTGCTTTTGTTTATAGTAAATTATCAGGCAGTTTATAGCCAGTCATGCTGTGCTTCGCCAATGCCTTTTACCTTTGGAAATTTCGAAACAACAAATCCAGCACCTAATGATCAGTTTAATGATAATTTTGCAGGATTTCCAGCCTCATTTTTATTTCCAACTGGGTCAGGTTCTGGAATCACGGGCAACACCGCCGTTCCCAATGGGTATAATTTTCTTGATACACAAAATCCAGGAAATAAAGCTAATTATTTGGGCATGTTTTATGTAAATACCCCTTCCAATAAATTAATATGGGCAAGAGGAAAAGCAATTTGTATTAATGCTTTAGGTATATCAATTGGAACAATTAATCCTTGTAATAAATACAAAGTTTGTTTTAAAACAGCTGGCTGGTCACCTTCCTTTTTATCATCAACGTCTAATGTTCCAGATGGCAAGACAACCGTTAAGTTTGAAGCAAATTTTGTGAGATTTAGTGGAGGAAACGTGAAGATAGAAAAAACAATGGACTTGAATGTCGCCACAGATTTCAATAATTTAGATTATAAATATTTTGAATTTGAATTTTCAACACCCACTGGCACATTTGGTCTTCTATCTTCATTCACTATGACGGTTGATGACAACAATGATGGGGCAATTTTCGATGATTTCACAATCTGTGATTTGGGTCCAGAAAATGCAGGGAACTGTACAGTAGCAACCTGTACAACACCTACTGTCAGCCCATCAAATGCTACAACAAACGCAGGATCATGTAATGGCTCTACTCCAAATAACAATGCTCAAATAATACTTTCTGGTTTTTCAAATTCGGACAAAGCTGATATTGTAGAAGGTCTCAATTATACAGGAAATAGTTATAGCTCAGCAGGTTCTAATACTTCAGGAGGAAGCGTGACTTTTAACAACCTAAAACATAATACAGATTATATTATCAGACTTTTTAATGGCTCGAATGGTTGTTTTAGTGATATTGTTGTAAAGACTTCTAGCATTACTTGCGTCGCTCCTTGTACAATTTCGGCTGTAAATGCCTCAGCAACGTGTAACGACGCCGGGACTGGAAATAGCTCGACAGATGACTTTTTTACATTAACAACCAATCCTTCTTCAAGCAATTGTGGAACGCAATATAACGTGGAGGTAACTCATAATGGAAATACTACTACTTACGGGCCATTTGCTTATGGAGCCGCTTCGGCGAGTTTTGGTAATTTTTTAATCTCGGGTGGAAATGCAAGTGTAAAAATAACGGATGTTACCAATTCAAGTGTAACACTAAACGAATCTGTCAATGCACCAGCCACATGTAGCACACCAACCTGTACGCCAACCAATCCAACAGCATCAGGTACAACGATTTGTAGTGGACTAACAGCAACATTGACCGAAACAACTTGCGATGCAACATATCCAGCCCAACCAATCCAACAGCATCAGGTACAACGATTTGTAGTGGACTAACAGCAACATTGACCGAAACAACTTGCGATGCAACATATCCAGCAAAATGGTATTCAGATGCAGCCTTGACAACGGAAGTGGGAAGTTCAGCAGTATTTACAACACCAGTATTGACAGCAACAACAGACTATTATGTAGCCTGTGTAAAAGATGCAACTTGTAAATCATTGGGTTTAAAAGTAACGGTAAATGTAACTCAAAAACCAGTAGCAGGCACACCATCCGTAACCCAAGCAACCTGCAACGTAGCTGGCACAGCCGCAAATGATGATGCCAAAATTGATATTTCAGGAATCACAAACGGAAGCAATTACTCGATAGACGGTGGAGCGACAGTAGCATTCACAGGCGGAGCAATTAATTTAACCAATTTACCAAATCCATCAGCGACGAAAGTTTATACGATCAAAATTTGGGATACCGATGCAAACTGTTTCACAGAAGTAACAGCAACATTAGAGCCTAAAGTTTGTACACCAAATTGTATAAATCCGACAGTAGGCACACCAGTAGCCACCCAAGCAACTTGTAACCCAGCAGGCACAGCCACAAACAATGATGCCAAAATAGACATCAATGGCATATCCAATGCAACGGTTTATGCCTACACCACCGATGGTAGTACACCAGCCTTTTCAGGAGCAACAGCAGTAAGTGGTGGAGTAGTAAACCTAACAGCTATTGCCAATCCAGCATCTGCTGTTACTTACAAATTCAGATTCTTCAATGGCTCTGCCGATTGCTTTACCAATGTGGAAGTGGTGTTGAATCCAAAAACTTGTATACCAACATGTACGCCACCAACTGCTGTTACGGCAGGGAGTGACTCACCAGTAAATGAAGGAAGCACAATCAATTTGACAAGTTCTTCAACAGGAGGCACAAGTTACTCTTGGACTGGACCAAATAGTTTTGCTTCAACATCTCAAAATCCTACTATTGTTTCAGCAACGATGGCAATGGCAGGAACTTATACCGTAACCATCTTATCATCAAGTACTTGTACGGCTACCGCCACAACTGCTGTGATGATAACTCCAACTTGTACACCCCCAACGGCAGTGACAGCGAGTAGTAACAGCCCAGTAGCAGAAGGAGGAACACTTAATTTAACCTCAACAAGCACAGGCGGAACGTCTTACGCTTGGAGTGGACCAAACAGTTTTA
>JAAFIU010000071.1 GCA_013298805.1 Cytophagales bacterium
TCCTAATCGAACGACACAATGGTATCGTAATGGAAAGGCATTAAGTACCGAACAAATCATAGAAATTTCAGAACCCGATGAATACTCTGTTTCGGTGAAGAACCTTACGGGATGTGAGGTGACGGGAAAATATACGCTGGTCAATAATAAAAATGTATTTATCCCAGATTTCTTGATGGCTGTTCAAGCGTTTGTTGGTGATACCATTGTGGTATTAGATATTTCGCAACCTAAACCCGACGAAACTAAGTGGGTAGTACCCTCTGAGGCATATAAATTAGAAGACAATGTATTAAAACTATCTTTTATCCTTAATGATATTGGGGATTATAAAGTTAAGCAAATAGCTAAGAAAGGGGATTGCAATAATTCAAAAACACACGCTATACAAATCTTTAAACGAGAGGATATAGATAATACTGACCCAAAATTAGGTTATAAAGGGCTGATTAAAATTCAAAAAATGGATATTGCTCCCAACCCTAATTATGGCACGT
Source organism: Cytophagales bacterium (assembly GCA_013298805.1). Lineage (GTDB taxonomy): Bacteria > Bacteroidota > Bacteroidia > Cytophagales > Spirosomataceae > Arcicella. Next base: position 498 of record JAAFIU010000071.1, read on the forward strand.
TTTCGGTTTATGCAGAACTAAGTAACGTCGCAGATATTGAGTTGATAATAACTCGTTCAACGACTTCTGCCGTGGTTTATCAGGATAAAGCTTCGGGTGCAAGCAGCCATAAATTCGATGTGCAACTAAAAAATGTACCGCAAGACATTTATGTGGTAACTATTAAGTCTGGTTCATACATAATGACTAAAAAAATCCTTGTTTTAAACTAAGAATATGAAAAAATATCTACTGGTGATGTCTTTGCTTTTATGGACTAATCTTAGTTTAAAAGCCCAAGATTTAGAAAAACTAAAAGACTTAAAAAGCCCCAAAGCCTTATTAAAAGGTAAAGGTCTGAGCATTAAAGGGGCAATTAATGCTACCTATTCTCTCAATCGGATTGATGGGATAGAAAACCGCCGAACCCCAATGAATTATTTGGTGTCGGGAAGTTTGACGTTTGACTTCTTTGGAAAAGTTAAAATGCCCGTTTCTTTTAGCTTTATGAACCAAAATGCTACCCTAACTAATCCATTTGCTCAGGGTTTACCTTTGGCTCAACCATTTAATCGACTGGTTTTCAAACCTTCCTATAAAGGCTTTGTAATGCAAATTGGTACGGTGTCTCAAACTTTTTCTCCCTATACTTTAGCAGGACACCGTTACGAAGGAGTTGGTATTAATTATAAAGGGAAGAAGTTCCCAATCTATGGCGGAATCATGCTGGGAACACTCTTCAAGGCAGTTCAGCCTGATACTGCTACGCCCAATAGCAAACCTGTATATCGTAGAACTGGATTTGGTTTTCAGTTGGGATATAAAAAAGAGAAGGATTTTGTGGAGTTGATTCTATTCTCTGCCAAAGACGATTATCAAACACAAATTCCTTCTTTGGATAAATTCAATGTCTTGCCACAGTCCAATGTGGTTACGTCTTTGAAACTTGCCAAAATGCTCAGAAAAAAATTGTTTTTTGAATCGGAGATTGCTATTTCTGGATTGAGTAAAGACAGCAGAAGCCCAGAAGGCATACGCCCACAAGGTTTTTTAAACAGTTTTGGGGGATTGCTGAATACCAATGCAACTACTGTTTATAGAAAAGCCATCAAAACGAGTCTCAATTACAAAGCTGACACTTATACCGTTGGGATGGAGTACAGTAGAGTTGACCCTGAGTACAAAACTTTAGGCGGTTACTATTTTCTAAACGATATGGAAACTTATGGCTTGAAAGGTTCGACCCAATTATTCAAGAAAAAAGTATCTTTTTCAAGTGACGTTGCGATACAAAATGATAACCTTGATAAAACCAAACCCCAAACAGCACAACGTTTGGTGCTTGGACTAAATGGTAATTATGCTCCATCTGAAAAAATGAATATGAGTCTCTCATTTTCCAATTTTACTAATTTTTCTAATTTCAATCCACAATATCAATACTTAGCTCGCACCACCCAATTATCGGGTTTAGACACGCTCAATTATCGACAAATAAATCAGAATATTCAAGGAAATATATTTTACCAATTGCCCTCTCAATCCAAGACGATTAAACGGAGCATAATGGCTTCGGGAGTGTTTCAGGCTGGGAAAGACCAAGTTGGCGGAACTGAGAATACCAATAATTTAGTGAATATTTCCTTGAATATGGGTCAAGCAAATGAGGCTACAAAGGCTAACCTGTCTGGGGGTGTTAATTTTACCAATACTACCAGCCCAACCTTAAATAACCTTATCATTGGACCGATTGCCAATTATACAAAATCTTTATTCAAAGACAAATTGAGTCTTAATGCCAATGTAAGCTATGCTATATCAACTACGCAAAGCCCTCTTTTTGAAACTCAAAAATCAAATATTTTAACTTCTCGTTTGGGAATCACTTACAAACTATTGAAGAAACATAGTTTTCAACTCAATGCTATTTTATTAAAGAAAAGTACACCCAACGTAGAAACATACAGCTCAAACTTTACCGAAACTACTGTCACTTTTGGCTACCACCATGACTTTAGTTTATTGGATTTGAAGTTTAAATAAGGGATGATTTATGGCATGAGTTTTTAAAAAGAAAACGATTTTTACAGAATTAAAAATGATAAAATACTTAAAAATACTAAGCACAATACTTCTACTTTTCCCCCTTTGGGGGCAAGGGGGCTATTTATTTGCTCAAAACTACCCTGTGCAATGTACGCCTATTCTTACGCCACCTTATACGCTATCATGGGTAGAATATGGCAGTAGCCCTGAGCGTCTGAAAGTACAATTATTACTCAAAGACCTTACCAAACCCAGCGTGGAAGTCAGTTTGAGAATAAAGCTCAAAGGTATTGGTGTGGTCATTGAAAACACGCCTGATTTTTATACATCCTCGCCCATAACTTTGCTACCAGGAGTACCCGTAATGATTTCGGGGGCGATGCTGCGTGAAAATTTTATGGCTGAACACTTGACCGCACAAGGGGTTGATTTGAATGCTCTTTACACGGGGCAAAGTTTAGCAGGTGGTTTTTATACATGGGAAATTACAGCTTTTCTTGCCGACCAACGACAAGTCTCAAACGTGGGAATGGCAATGATGACGGTGTTTAAAAACAACCCACCGCTGATAACTTTTCCTCAAAATAATGCGGTGTTGATGAATACGGGTTTTCAGAGTATCAATTTTACGTGGATGCCCCGCCACCGCTACTCAACCAACGCCGCCGCAGGAACGATTTACACTTTTAAAATTTATGAAATACCCACGGAGGGCGACCCTTCGGAGGAAACCGACCCTAACGTTATTGTAAACTCTGGCGTTTTGCCTTTGTTTAGTACCCAAACTTTTGGTACAAATTATCTCTATAAATCGTCTGACCCAGTATTAATCCCAGGAAGAAAATATGCTATACAGGTACAGGCAGGGGATATTAACGGAGCGGATGAATTTGAAAATAATGGATTTAGTGAAGTAAGTACCTTTACTTTTGGTAAGCAAGGCGAAGCCCCTGCAGTAAAACCCTGCAAAAAACCAAGCGACCTTTTGGTGGAGAAATTGGATGAACAAAGTGTACAATTGACTTGGCAAGAAAGCAATACCGAAGCCCCCATTGATTATATCGTTAATTATAAAGCAGAGAATGAAGGGGTATGGACAGAAAAAATTATGGCAGAAACCAAGCTTATTTTATTACAATTAGCCCCTGCCAACTATCAATTTAAGGTTTCGGCAAGATGTACCTACGAAAATAGAAGCCCTTTTACACCTGATGAAAATATAGAATTAAGCAAACCAGTAGAGGAAATACCCGAAGCAGACCCTATTATCACAACTGAGGACACTTATACCAATACAGACCCAGAACCGCAAGAGCCAGCCGTTTATGAGCCTGAACCAGAACATGAGCCAGCGATTGATGAGTTGAATACACCAATTAAAATTTTGCTCGACCCTGCTGATGAAATAGGAACACAAGGAACTGGAACACCCACAAATCCGAATATTCCGAAGGGATATGAAGATTTAACCAATATTCCAGTTTTACCAACAAACCCAACTTTAGAACAACTAAAAACAGCCTTAAAAACTAATAAAGTAGATTGTTCTGCTTTGTTAGCCAATTATCAATGTGGGCAAAATGAAATTTTGAGCGTACCATCTGGGGATATTATTCAAGTAAAAACGGGTGATGAAATTGCTATCAACTCTATTGCTTTTGAGGTAGTAGATTTAGACGGCTCTGGAAATGGACGTGGTATTGTAAAAGTACCCATGTTTAACAATGCCAAATTTGGTGTTGATTTTAAAGGTATTAAGGTTGCCAAAGGTGGTTGTGTGGTAGAAGGACAAGCCGAATTATCAAATGTAGATGTATCTATTTTGAATGAAGAGCAGCGTAAGAAATTGGCAGAAACTTACCAGGCTTTTAATAAGGTTTTGGATGTGGTGGATGCTAATGCTGAAGGTGTAGCAGAAACCTTTAATTCCGTTTGGGATTTAATGAATAGCATAAAAGACAGAGCTGCTAAGATAGCCGCAAAATTGAGTGCTGGACAAAACCCCTCTGCAAAAGAAATAAAGGACTTAGCCAAATTGACCGAAAATAGTGCTGCTATGCTCCAAAAGAGTTTGAATGATATTAAAAAGCAAGCACAAGCTAATGCAGATGCTGGAAAAGTTGATGAAATGCAAAAAATCATAGACCAACAAAAGGCAAGTGCCAAAGCATTGTTAGAAGCCGCCAAAGACATAAAAACAGGCACAGATAACCAACCAAGCCCACAAGACCCAGCGGCAAAAGCCGATACGCAAAACCAAGTTGATGCATTGGCACTAACGAATGGGGAGGATGTGAAGAAGAAGTTGGATGGGTTGAAAGGGACAAGTAATTTGATGATTGAATATAATAAAGTTGCTTATGCCAACGGAAAAACGATAACGATTTCAAACAAAGAGGCGGTATCGGGTTTTACGTTGAAGAATGTAATTGAAGGGGAAGATTTAGCTTGGGTAGTGAAAGACGGAGATAAAGTATTGAATAATTTCACAGCAAACCCCGTAGGGTTGATGTGGCCCGAAGGCAAAACAAAACTGACTTTGGAAGCCTCTCAAGGAGAGAAAAAAATTAGCCTAACATTACAGAGAAAAACGTTTGCTTTTACTGACTTAATAGCCATTGATAGTGATAATACTACAAGAAAAGCCTATTCAAGTAAAAATGAGACCTTGTATATTGTTCGTAGTCCACTTAGTAGCAGAACAGTCAATTACAAGATGACGACTAATGCAAGCACAAACGATTTTGAAGGAACAGAACCAACATGGAATACCACCTTTCCAAAAGGTGGATTATATGAAGGAGAGGTGCTAACAAAATCCAACAGTTCAACTGCCGAAACACGACATACCTCTGAGGCAAGTGGTATAACATCCGCAACCGCTTTTGATAAAAGCTATGGCGTGAAGGTGAAAGTGGTGGATAAAGATTATTCCGGCAACGTAATTGTAAAAGAATTCCCTTTTGCCAGTTCAATTGTTAAACTTTTAGATTATTCAGATATTGTTCGAACATATATTCCAGGGGTTAAAACATATAATAACAGAAAAGAATTTCTTCAAGATGATGCCTATAAAGGCTTTAAATTGTACATAGAACCCAAAGCTGAAAGAAATAGTTTAAACCTTGAATGGGGAGCTAGTGATGATGATAAAAACGAATATAAAAAAGGTTCAGAAAGACTTTTTTATAAAAGGACTACTACTGTAGGACAAGTTGCTGCTGGAATTAAATGGGAAAAGGAATTTCCTGTACCAAACTTGGGACGTGAATTTAAACAAAGTTTTTGGGGACAAGAAATAAAAATCAATTTTGGCTTATTTGTAAAACCTACGGCAAATGCTTCTGGAGAAATTGGTATCACGAAAAAAGAATATGAATGGGTAGAAAAAACAAACTTAAATTCAACAAAAACTACAATAGACCCCGCCCGTTTTATCATTACTGGTGGACTATTTATAGTACCCAAAGGCGAAGTAAAAATTGCTAGTATAGGAGGTGGTTTAATAGGTGAAACAGGTGTAACGGCTGAATTGTTGTTGTTTGATATTAAAGATGGCTTGAAAAATGCAAAAGTTGAATATCCTATTTTTGAGAAAGGTTTTAAATATTCTTTAGAAGTAAAAGCCTATGCCGAATGGCATGGCTACAAATATGAACATATTTTTGATAAAATAGAAGGAGAATACACATGGAAAAAGTAAGAGATTTTATACCGAAAACTTATATGCCTATATTGTTTGGCTCTATTATTTTAGCCGTATTTGGCTTTTTGGCACTTTTTAAAGTAATATTATCAGATGATGTATCTTTTGAATCGCAATTTAATGAAATAAAGTCATTAAAAAATTCAAGCTTATACTTAATACCTGACACATTAATTATAGACAGTCAAGAAACATCTCATAAGGGTGGAGGGAGTCAACTTTATAATATTTATCTAGAAGGTAGGTTAAAAAGTAATCTAAACTTAAAAAGAACACTTTTTGAAGGTTCTTTGAGTGCCGAGACAAGCAAGAGTAAGTATTCCAGACTACATTTTATGTTTGAATGTACGGGGTGTAATCGTGATACTACGTTGTATTGTGAATGTCTGCCAGTACTTCGGAGCAATCTACATAACGAAATATACGCCAATAATCCATATACTTTAGAAGGGGAGTCTACAAAAATAATTATGGATATTATCTTGGAAACTTATCTATTCTGGATAGTACCTTTTTTGTTTTTATATTACAAAATTACTCAATTATTGTATCATTATTTAACCAAAAAAATCAATGAAAAAAGGAGTTAAATTGCTGTTATTATTTATGTTAAGTAATTTTTGTGCATTTTCACAAAAAGATGGAAATGATATTTTCTTGGAGATGCAATCATCGCAAAAAATACAATTTTATATTTATCAGCCCACAGAGCAGATTAAATATAAAGTTGAGTCGGAAATGATGGTTGATAGAAAAACACCAGAGAGTTTGGTTCAATCTTACTTTTCTGCCACCAATGCCAATTGGGTCAAAAATGATTATTTGGAAAAAAAGAGTTCAGATTCAAGAGATGAAAAGCACTTTGCAACGGTACGAGGCTTTTCAAAACAAAAAAACTATATAAAACTGCTTTCTAAATATAGCTTTACTCATGAAGGGCAATCGTTTTGTTATGTTTTTTATTTGCTTGAATTAGAAGGAATTGATTTTAAGTTTCCCACGGTACTTTCTTGTGTTAAACAAAATGGTAGATGGTATCTATTTAACTTAGCTAATCAAGCAAAGATAAGAGAGATATTAATGACAGTTAAACCTGATATTTTTAAATTGGTTTTAGACGGTAATAAAACAGAAGACGATTACTTGAATAGTGTCATTTTAAAGTCGAAAATAGGAAATAAAGGACTTTCTATCCCACTATTTTATGATGAAGTGAAAAAATGGACAAATGATAATGAAATAGAGAAGCTCAAAAAATACACTAATTATTAATATGAAAAATATCGTAATTATTATAGGAATTATTTTGCTACCCAAAATAGTACAAGGGCAAGAGTTCAGTGTTTTAAATAATTTTACTGTGAATGAAGCCCGCTTGCTTGTTTTCGACGAGGACAAGCAAGCTCAACATGATTCTTTGGTGAATATTTTAATGTCAAAGCAGTTTGTGAAAAATATTGATAGCTTGAAAATCGATGGAGTAATAAGTTATAATGAATCAGGAACTCGGTATTATATTATCAAAACTAAAAGCCCCTCTAATGTTATTTGTTTTCAACAAAATGCAAGTAATCTATCAATTACCCCTGTAATTTTAGAAAATGATTTGTATTGGGCTGTAAAAAAAATCAAGTTTGAATATTTAGTCAAACTAATTTATTTTCAAAATACAGATAATAAACTATTGAATACCTTGAAAAATGCTTCAAAGGCTACCTATAATGGGTTAAATATATCGAAACTAAAGATGGCTGTATCAGATACTAATATTTACAATGCGTTTTTAAATAATTGATATTCAAGTCAATAATTAGTATATAGATTGGAATACCAACCTAATAATTGAGTACAAATAGTAATACCACAAAATGGAAAAAAAGTTATCCAAAAACATCCTAAAAAATACGCTATGCTTCGCACTATTTCTGTTGAAGACCTTTACGGGTATGGCTACTAAAGAGGGTGAGCAGCAACTAAAAGAATACACTATTCAGGAGTGTAAGCATTTAGGATTAAGCCCCATAAGTTTAGAGGACGGCAACCTTATCATGCCCAAACACGATGGTAAAAATTATTTAGTAGCATTAGAGAATAGCGATGCCACAACGGAAAAAATGAATGCCGATGATGTTCATGCACTGGTGCAGAAACTACGAGATGCAGGAAAAGTTGTGCATGACATTCTTAATGTTCGGTTGGTGAGTGATTTACCAGTCGTGGTTCAACAAGAGATGAATGGGGTACTTTATGAATTTGTTTTAAACAAATTGGTTTTTACGCCAACGGGCAACAAACTATCAATTGTTGCCATGATTTCTTTACCGAATGGTGCATTTTACGCATTTGAGGGCGAAAATGTAAAGTTTACAGGAAAAGGAGGCATAGAAAGTGGCTCTTTGAGTTTATTACTCGACAATAATCCAACCCTTACCGACCGTCAGCTTGGCAATAAGGTAAATTTACAACTCACTGGTGGTGGTTTTACATACGGGTGCAACGGTTTTGAAGATTTTTCATTATTTGGTAATGTTATTTTTGATAGAAGTTTAATCGTTCCTGAAAGCACCAGCACAGGGGATGTGATTGAAGGTAATGTAAAATCAAGTTTTAGAATAGAACACGCTAAAGACTTTAATGACCTCATCATTAAAATTTCAGTTCAGCCCTTTCAAATGCCCAATATGAAAGGCTTTGGTTTCCAAGTGAGCGATGCTATCATAGATTTAAGTGAAAAAAGTAATGCTTCGGGTTTTAAATTACCTAAAGATTATTTGCCAAGCGTTGGTGGAGAACTCTGGAAAGGCGTTGCCATTGGAAATATTGAAGTAAGGTTTCCCAAAACATTCAAGAACAGGACTTCAAAACAGAGAATTCAAGCGGGAGTCAATGCTTTACTGATTGATAAATATGGTCTTTCGGGGGAGTTTTACGGTAAAAATATCTTAACCATAAAAGATGGAGATTTGAATGGTTGGGATTATTCCATTGAAGATGCCAGTGTTATTTTAGTAAAAAATCAAGTTAAAGCAGGTAGTCTGGGAGGAAAACTACGGGTTTCAATTTCTGACGAAAATAGATTATTAGGCTATAATGCACTCATTGACCCTACCAAAGACTATTATAATTTTAGTGTACGGGTAATAGATTCCTTAGAATTCAGTTTCTTGAAGGCATCAAAAGTCTTGTTAAAACCCGCTTCATATATTTCTCTCAAACTAAAAGATGGAGAGTTCTCGGCTTCTGCGATGCTTCATGGGAAATTAAATATTAATGCCAACGAAGTAAAATTAGAAGAATTTACCTTTGAGAATTTATTTATTTCTACCGCAGCACCCTACCTATCCATCGGTTCATTTAGTGGCGGTGGGTCAGGAACAGAATACCGCATGGGTGGTTTCCCAATCTCTATAATTTCTCCCAAAATAGGTGTTTTAGATAACGTTGCTAATATTGAGTTTGGCGTAAAAGTCAATCTTGATGATATGGGTATTTCTGCCACAGGTGGCTTTTTGATTCAAGGAGCATTTGTGAGTGAGAATAACAGGCATTTCTGGAAAAACAAATCATTTGAACTCAAAAAGTTAGCAGTTGAAGCGGACTTAAATGTGGGGCAATTTAAAGGAACGGTTGAATTTTTCAAGGATGATGCTATTTATGGAAAAGGCTTTTATGGTGAAATGGCAATGACCTTGAATTTAGATAGCCCCGTTTCAGTGAAAGCAGCCGCCGTTTTTGGTAAAAAAGAAGACCGTTATTGGTTTGTTGACGGAGAGTTATCAAGTGGTGGTGGAATGGGTGGTATATCCATTAATCTTTTATCAGGTTGTTTGTACAAACACATGAAAGCAGTACCTGGGCAGAATGGGCCTAAATCGGTTACAGGCGTAGTGTATGCCCCTGATTTTGGTGTTAATTGGGGAGGACGATTTGGTATTGGTTTCAGTGTAGGTTCAGGTGATGCCTTTGCAGGCATGGCAGCCTTAGAGATTGAGACACGATTAGATGGTTCTGTGAATAAATTAGGATTTATAGGTATGGTTGCCATTGCTGGTGCTGGTACAATGATTAATCCAGAAGGTGTGAAGCAAAAGTATTATATGCTCTGTAACGATGCCGCAATAAATTTTGCGGGTGGAGTAACTTCAAAATTAGATAGTGACCCCAACGGAGGTGAAACAAAAGGCGTAGCACAGAAATTTGAGATTCCAGGAAATCTTAATGGCTTTATGGCAAGTGTAACCCTTAAATTTAATTTTGATGAAAGAAGTTTTTATGGCAAAGTAGGAGCAAATGTTAGTGTAGCAGGGAAATTACAAATACAAGGCGTCGGAGCATTTTTGTTTGCTCCAAATACTTGGTTTATTCATATTGGAGAGCCTCCATTGTCGGATAGAGTAATGGTTAAGCTACCTGCTTTACCGCAAATTGACGGATATATTATGCTGGGGTACGGCATTCCTGAGTTACCCAATCCAGAGCCAAATATATTTGTCAAATACCCAAATTCAGCCAATGGAAAAAGAGGACTCAATACAAATCAGGCGGCTTTAGGGAGAGGTATTGCTTTTGGAGCGGCTTTGAGTTTAGCAGATGGAGGAGACTACAAAGTAATCAGTTGGAATGTTGGGGTTAGAGCTGGGTTAGATGTAATGTTGATGAAAGCACCAGACGGAGCATATTGCGTAGGGAGACAAGGACAAGGTGTTGGCATTGATGGGTGGCGAGCTGCAGCACAAGTTTATGTGATTGGGTGGTTTAAAGCAGGGGCATTCGGAATGGATGTATTAAGTCTTGAACTGGGAGCTTTACTAAAAGGAGCAGCCCCTAATCCTACCTATGGAGAAGGACAAGTGGCTGTGAGCTTTAAAATATTATTCAAACGTTTCAACTTTGATGTTGGCTTTAGTGTTGGTGATGATTGCGTGTTAGTAGGCGGTAGTGAACAAACATCAGAAGATGAATTGGTATATAAAGTATATCCAGGCAATGGGGTAACTGTCACCAAAGATGTTATTCCAAACTTTACATCTACTGAAAAGCTCAACTCCGAAATAAATTTACCACAGTTAGAAGGTAAGTTTAGGGTTAGCGTAACAGACTATCGCCTAAATTCACAGTTTGGAGACGTTAGGGGTAATAAAGCTCTTGACCCAAGTGACCCCACAAAATTTGTGTTTACGCCAACAGAACCAATGCCATGTTTTACCAATATTACAATGGTAGAAAAACTACAAGTTCAAAAACTTGAAAATGGAAATTGGCAACCATTTTACATGGAAGGAAAAGCAATGGGACAAACAAAACTGACAAGTTTTATGATTAGTATGACTCGTCAGGACTTGAATGATTTTGTGGATAATTCGGGGGATAAGGCACATGAAACGGCTCAAGGTATTGGTGAGAGAGCGAAAAATCAAGGAGAAGCAATTTTAAATCATGCTGACTCTACTATAAAGATTATCGAAGGAGGTGTTGATAAACTGAAAGAACAATTTGTCAAAAATTGCAAAAATTGCACACCAGAGGGGAAACAAAAGGTAATAGATATTGGAAATGAATTAGGAAATAACATAGCTCATGAAGATAGTGTTGCAAAAGCAAAGATTGCAGATATTGTTAAAAAATCTCTTTCTGATGCATATGAAGTAACAAAGAGCGCTGGTGAACAAGTGGATAAAAATGTAAAAGAAGCAAAAGCACAAATGAAAAATGATTCTACACAAGCAGTTTTGAGAATAAAAGAACAAGCAAGTTTTACATACAATAAATATGCATCACTTTGTCAAAATGAGCAATATTCAGTGAGTTCCAAACTTATGTATAATAATAATAACTACAATAACAATAATGGATATAGTGGGGGCTATTCGCCTCCAATAGATTATGCCGCAGAGGCAAATGCCAAGTGCAATAGTTGGTTTGCTCAATCCCGAAACGAAATTGCGGAGATGACTACTCGTTTAACAAATAATGCCTTAACTCACAGTAGTGGCGTGATGATTGATGTTGTCAAACAAAACGATGCCATCATGGCTCAAGCAAAAATCGACTGTGATAAAATAATGAACGATGCTAAAAATGCTTCTGACGATGTTTTAAATGAATTAGTCAATAAATGTAAAAGCCTCATGCTGGAAGCTGAACAAAAATGTGAAAAAATCCAAGGTTATCAATATACAATTGATATGACAGGTTTTATTAATGATTTATTTAAAAATACAAAATTAGAACCACTGGCTCCACCAGTTACAAATCCAGTTGTACCCACCAACCCAGTTGTAACAATTCCTTCTGTAACTACAAATCCAGAACCAAATGAACCAAGAGTTAGAAAAAATAAGTCAGAATTTGACACGGGTTTAAATGATGATGGAAACCCAAGCATAAGCCCAGTTACAACTCCTAATATCAATGTACCCGTTACAAACCCTGTAACTTTTACAGATGAAGTACCAAATACTGGAAGTAAGAAAAGGAAATTTGAGATTGATGATAGCAAACCTGCAAATAGTTATGACCCTCAATATGATGCAATTGCAAGGGAAGAACAAGCTCGAATTCAAGCAGCAGCAGAAAGATTAGAGGCAGAACAACGAGCATTAGCAGCAGCAAAAGCAGAAGAGGATGCCAGAATTATTGCTATTGCCAAGAAAGCAGAAGAGGATGCCGCTATGGAGGCTCGCAGAAGATTAGAAGAAGAATATGCCGCAGAAACAGCCAGAATAGCTATTGAACAAGCAAATGCTGATAACCTTAGACGTTTAGAATTTGAAAGAAATGAAGAAGAAAGAATCTCGGCTACTCGAAGAAGAAGACAAAAAGAACAAGAAGATGAAGATGCAGAAAATGCAAGAATTGCATACTTAAAGATTATTGCTGATGCACAAGCTGCCGCAGATGCAAAGGCTGCTGCTGATGCACAAGCTGCCATAGATTTTCAAAATGCACTTGATGCCCAAAGAGAATCTGAGAGGTATGCCGCCGACAGAAGACGTGAGAAATCTTATACTGAAGAACAATATCAAACTTTTCAAGTAGAAAGTAATAATGACAATTTTCCAATTGGTCAAGATAACGGTCGAATATTTGAATATGGCCGTGGTCGTTTTGAACTCGAATAAAATACTACTAAAAAATATGAAACATATACTTTTAATTATAAGTACACTTTTAATAACATTCAACGCTATTGCCCAAGAACCCATTTTAGGCTTAATTGCAAAAGTTGAGAAGGATAAAGTTGTTCTTCGTTGGATGCCACTGGACTATAAAACTTGGAGAAATGGTAACGAAAAAGGATATAAGTTATATAGAAGAACACTATATAAAAATGGTATTAAAAATGATACTGCTCGCTTCGAAATTATTACCCCAAAGGTTGTAAAACCATTACCACAAAGTAGCTGGGAGCAGTTTTCGAGAAATAATAAGTTTGCTAAAGTTGCAGGAAAATCATTGTACGAAGAGAAGCCTACAACTGATACAATCTCTCATGATTTAAACTTTGCCATTGCCATGCAAATGAGCTGTATGACTCAAGGAATTGCCAAAGCAATGGGATTGATGTATGAAGATAAAAATTTAGTACAAGGAGAGCGTTATCAATACGCTCTCATGATTGATGAGAAATTTACCGCATTTGTCGAAGTGAACCCTACAATGATAACTCGGCTCATACCTCCTGATAACCTTTTTGGTAACTTTGCAGATAGTACTTTCTTTATGCGTTGGCGAGTTACTGATGCCTTGATGCAAACTGCTTTTATTGTGGAAAGGTCTGATGATGGAGGAGTTAATTTCAAAAGTATTGATATTAACCCGACTTTAATTTCACAAGAACCTGATTCTTTGGGTCAAGTATTTGGCACGAAATCTGATAAACTTCCCCAATTTTATCAGTATTACTATTATCGTGTACGTGCTGTCACTCCTTTTGGAGAACTATCAGAACCTTCAAATATATTACAAGTATATGGTTTTAGAGACCGACTACCAATGCCTCGCCTAAAATCCACAATATTAAAAAAGGAAGTTGTTTTAAATTGGACTTTCCCAGACTCCCTTTCAAGAGATATTAGAGGGTTTGAAATTCTCCGTTCTAAAAAATTGGGAGAAAAATATGAACGTTTAAATGCTAAAATTCTTAATAGAAACATAAGAACATTTGTGGACTCTATTCCAATGAATGAAAGTTATTATAGAGTTGCTGTAATTAACTGGGTAGGAAAAGAACAAAGCTCGTACCCAGAATTTGTTCAAATGGACGATACAACACCTCCCCAAAAACCGATATTCACTTATTATAAAGCTTCTCAAAAAGGGGTAGTTACCCTTAATTGGACTCCAAACAAGGAGTCAGACTTATTGGGATACAGTGTTTTCATGAGTAATTCTAAGAAAACAGAATTTAGTTTACTTACTCGAAATATTACAAAGGATACCGTTTTTAAAGATACTCTGTCTCTTGAATTACTTAATAAAAATATTTACTACACTCTTGTAGCTTATGATAAGAGACTTAATGCCTCAATTCATTCAGATACAATCATTGTAAAACGTCCAGATATTTTGCCCCCAGCTTCGCCAAATTTCACAAATTACACGCTTACAGACTCTACAATATATTTAACTTGGGAAAACAGTCCTTCTGAGGATGTAATAAGGACGCTTTTGCTCCGTAAAGCTGATACAGATACGTCGTTTACAATTTTAGGACGTTTTTCTGTGCAAGATAGTATCAATTATTTTTTAGACACAAAAGCACTTCAAAAGCATAAATATGAATATCGTTTAGTCGTTTTTGATGACTCGGGTTTAAGTAATAAGGAGGTTTGCAAAATTAATCTTTCCTTATTTGATGAGGGCTTTAAACCTAAAATAAAGGATGTAACAATCATGACAGATATAAAGCGAAGAGAAATTTCATTTAATTGGAAATACGACCATCCTGATTTAGAACAATTTATCATTTATCGAAAAAAAGGGAAAGATGGGTATCTTTCAACATTCAAGTATTTACCCAAAAACTTTCACAGTTTTGTTGAAAAAGATGTAGTTTATGATTTACCTTATTCATATTCTATCATGGCAACTTTCAAGGATGGTTCGGAATCAAAATTAACCGACCCAATAAATGCTATTATACCAAAGCCTAAAGAATAATTATAGTGATATATACTTAAATTCATATATCGACTGATGTTTATTGTTCATTTAGTTTATGCTGTAAATAAAAATTTAGTAAAACATTATGGCCGCCTCCAGGTCGGCCTTTGATAAAAAACAAAACTATTCATTAGGATTAACTCAATTTTAATCAATATCAATTTTAACCATTCTTTTAATTTCAAACAAAAATGAAAAAAACTTTTTTTTCTTGCTTAATTCTATTTGCCATAGGTTGCACGCCACCCAAGGGTGACGTAGGACCCAAAGGCGCTACTGGAGCTACTGGTGATGCAGGAATTGCGGGGCAAAATGGCCCTACTGGAGCAACTGGAGCTACGGGGGCTACTGGAGCTACGGGAGCCACTGGCCCTCAAGGAGCTACTGGAGCTACGGGTAATCTAACAAATTATGTAACAGGTTGGAAACCAATGGAGTGGACATTGGAGTCAAGTGCCAATCAAATTTATGTATATTCCTATACATTTACTGATAGTAAAATAACAGACCAAGTCCTTAATAAAAGTCTTACTGAAACCTACATAAATTCTATCTTAAAGAATCAGCAAATGAAATTGGGTACAACTGTTTCATTTGCATATAGGTCTATTGGGTCTCAATACTATTATGTAAAAATGCAACCAAGTATTGGGGCATTAAAATTTACTATGACGAACAAATCATCGGCTAAAGAAACTCCTGAAGCAATTAAAGACAGTCTTAATAAAGACCAAATTAGATTCATGTTTTCTTCAATCTATTAATCCATTATACTTAAATAAATGAAATCAACTATATATACATGTATTTTGGCACTCATTATGATGAGTTGCGAAAAAGGCCCTACTGGCGATGTTGGACCAGTCGGAGCAAAAGGAGCTACTGGTAATGCTGGAGCAAATAGCACTGTTGCTGGACAACAAGGAGCTACTGGGGCTACTGGGGCTACTGGGGCAGTAGGTCAAAAAGGCATAACTGGCCCTACGGGTACAGACGGTGTGAGTAACCTCACCATTACAGATTGGAAAAAAGTAGTATGGAGATATCAGGCTACCAATGGCTCAACCAATGTTTTTGTTGGAGAGATTCTCGTTCCTGAAATTACACAAGGAGTCCTTGATAAAGGCTTTATTCAATTGTATTCAAGAATAAATAGCACAAATACTGGTGCTGATGAACTTCCTCAAGGAATAATAAGAACCGTATCAAACAGTACCGGTACTTATTCTTTTCAAAATAATGGTAGCTCTTTAGGGAAAGTAAGCATTATTCATTCGAGTACACTCACAAGCCCCAAAGAAACAATTATTAGTAACTTAAATTCTCTTTCAATTGAAATGCGTACAAGCATTCTCGTATCTAAATAAAATAATGAAATCAATAAAATTCTTTATATATACATTAATAATTGTTGCCTTTGCTGCTTGTAAAGGTGAAAAAGGAGATGTTGGTCCAATAGGCGATACAGGGGCAAAAGGAGCAGTGGGTGCAGCAGGACAAGCGGGAGCAACTGGAGCCACGGGAGCAACAGGAGCTACGGGTAACACTGGAGACCAAGGACTTCCTGGAGATAAAGGAGCAACGCCAGCAGTGAATATTATATTTTCTGACTGGGATAATCTTAATACATGGCAAGTGTCAAGTTCAAGTAAATTTATTTACACGAATCTTAAAAACTATAATCTCACGATGCTTCCCAATTCTGACAAACTGCTACTTGATTATTTTTCTACCTTAGATTCTCGTGTAGTAAGAGATGCAACCACTAAAGAACCTGTGGGTAGTTTTTATGTTTATTATAGCATTATCAATCCTGCAAAAGAAGAGTTTATCTTTTCAGAAAA
>JAAFIU010000334.1 GCA_013298805.1 Cytophagales bacterium
CCAAATCATCTAAAACCTGAAATCCATTATTTTCTAAAAAAGTAGCTTCTTTTTGTTGAACGGGCAGAATTTCTTTGGTTGCAATAGAATTTGGAACATACCAATACGGGAAGAAAGTTATTTGGTCAATCTTACTACTAATTTGTGGCGTGGAGGTTGATGCTTTTCCCACAATAACCTTCATGGCAATCACTAAACTGTCTTTATCATAAAAACTCAACTCAGCCGAAGGAATATTTATCAGAATGTATCGCTGATTATCCAAACAGTTAAGGCTTCTCCAACGGTGAAGGTTATTGACGAGCAGACTTTTTATTTCTTTCAGAGGGACATTGAGTTTTTTTAGGGTCAAAGCACCAAGTATCCCATCTTGATTGAGATTGAATAAGCCTTGAAATCCCTTTAAGGCATAAATTAAGGTATTTTCATGCTGACATTCTGGGTCGTCGGGATTGGCGATAAAACCTAAATAGTGTAATTTAAGTATTAGGTTTTTGTTGTCTCTGAGTGTAGGAATCGGCACTATCAAGGATTCTGAAAAAATAGAATCTTTGAGGAAAATATTGATTTTTCGGAGTAATTTAATATTAGCTTCATAAGCCATCGACTGCGGTTGAACGTAGGTTAAAATATCAGAAAAATAGCCTTTTTGATGCGTTGAAGCCAATAAATTCTCTATATCCAAACATTTATTAGAATAATTTAAGCCATTATAATCTAAGTCAATTTTTCCTTTTCCACTCGTAATTTCCGACAAAAACGAAAGCATGGCGTGTGTACAGACTAATTCATACTCGATGGGATTTTTATTGGTACTTTTTAAATAATTATAGTGAAAATCTTCTTTTACCAAACCATAATCGTCGGCATTGGTTAGGATATTCATAAACTCATCCGAGAAACGTTTATTCTGCTGATTCCAAGCCATTTGATAGTCAATCATAGTGTAGAATTTCTTGATTTTTTCGGGTTCAGTAATTGCTAACTGGCGGGCAAACCCTTTGTCATTACAGATTTGTTCAATGAGGGTTTTTAATAATTCTTTATCGTCTTGTTGTGCCTTTATGCCAAAAGATATGAAAGAAAATAAAGCGAGTAAGGTTGAAAATGAAAGGACTTTTTGTGGGGATAAATTTTTCATAAATTTAAGGAAAGCGACAAGTCTCAAGAGAGATTTCGTCTGATTTGAAATAGACCAAATATCAAAGAATTAGTATTCTTCAAATATGAGGAATGTCATATTTTAGAATGATAAATTTGGGATATTGCAAAGGAACTGAAATTCAATAAATAATTTGTCTTGCGACAAACTCTTTATAACTCCTTAATAAGTAGGGCTTTCTACTTATTAAGCATTTCCTAACATATTAAATAATGGAGTTAACCCTGTTTTGTAACTTCTGTCAATTGGTACTTTATATTTTTCGATTTTTTGAGGCTAATAAGAATTTGTTGTAGTGTAATGGCATTTTTTTGAAATGAATTTAGAGTATTGACTTTCAACAAAAGAAATAACATCAGCACTTCATCAACCTCAACAAAATAAGTATAATTACTACGTTTCTATTCTTCTAAAAATGTGTTTCGAGAGAAGAGTCTATACCAAAATGAGCAATACGGGCAAATTTGCTCTGCCAGAAGTGGCTCAATTTTACCTCAATACTCACTTACTCCCTTTTGGGTTTACATTTTTGAGGTACATAAAAATAATGTCTTTTAAAGACTTGGGCAAATAAAGTTGTTGAGTTAAACCCCAGTAATTTACTAACTTCCTCTATTTTCATCTGTTTTTCTTCAATGAGCCACTTGGCATACTTCATGTGAAAACCCCGATGATACTCAATAATTGATATTCCAAAAACTTGAAAAAATAAACGATTCAGTTTTTTAGCGGAGTATCCAAAGTTTATACTTAATAGATTTATATTGGGCTCTCTCACGGCTGAGGACTGTCGAATCTCTTTTTCAAGAAGGAACATATTGTAAAAATCTCTAAAAGAACTTTCTCTTCTTAAAGAATCATTATTGAATAAATGAAGGTAGTTATTCATCATATCGAGTACATATTTTTTCTTCTCTTGAGAGTTGGATGCTCTGCCTAATCTGAAGAATGAAGCATTCGATAGGTAAGTATTTTCTGAAAAATAAAAAAAAGGAATATCATACCTTTTATTTAAAAATGGGCTACTTAATTGACTGGAAGCTATATCCGTAACATATTCTAATAATGTATCTTGAGGAATACCAATCAATTGAAAGTCTATTTGAGTATTATCAGGTATCATTAATTCTATTCCCACACTTGATACCCAAAATAAAGAACCCTTTTGGGATTGATTATCTAATAAATCAGCGTTGATGGGTAAATCAATGCTAAGTCTTCTATTAAGTTTTTATAAGATTCAAAACTTAATAGATAACAATAGGATGATTTTATACTTTGAGTAAATGAAACCATCATTTCAGAGCCAGTTACAATATTACCTTCCCCAAAAAATACCTTTTTTTTCTAAAGAATGAATACTGACCCTTTATATTATTATTGAAGCCCACAATAGGGATGTTTAATAATAATTCATTTTGAGTAGATAATGTATTTCTTAATAAATCATCTTTTTCAAATTTCAACTGCTTGGGCATGGTCTTTACTAAATTAAAGCTTTGAAAATTACAACACTTGAGGGTATGAAAAAGGCTGTACCATGAATTAAACCTAATTCACAATACAGCCTTTTTATTCAATCAATATTTATTAATACTACTTTTTCCCTTTGGTTTTAGTAATCCCGTAAGGAATACAAACATTTGGTTTGCAACAATCTCCTACAATCACAATCACTGGACAACAGCCTTCTGCTGGACAATTGCCATTGCTGGCAAGATAAGTGTACGTTCCTGATGCGGAGATATTTATCGTGTTTCCTGTTTGAACAAAAACGGTGCTTGCTCCCACCGTCTTGAACCATTGTACATTCTGGAAGGTCGCAGGGATGGTCACTTGTACTTGTTCACCTTGACAAATGTTAAGAGGTACTGAGATACAAGCTCTTCCCAAATCGTCTTCGTTTTCATTGTTATTTCCTGGCGTTGAGTCAATGTCCTTTTCATTCATCTTGCTGATTTCAGCTTTATTGAACATCACACCCTGAGCCATTACTTTTACCGAAATCGTCAATATTGCTGAGTCTCCTGGTACTAAAGTTCCCAAATTCCAAACATTTGTACTTGGGCTATAAACACCCGTTCCTCGAACGACATTGAAACTTTGATACTGTAATCCCGATGGAAGGGTATCGCTTACTTCTACACCCGTGGCAGTTCCTTCGCCTTCGTTCTTCACCACGATGGTATAATTAATCACTTCGTTCAATTGAGGAAGTTTGTTATTCACTTTCTTCTTCAAACTCAGGTCATATTTCTTAGTACAATCTGAATGAGTTACGTCAAATGTTTCGCTACAAGTACCGTTGGTATTGCTCAAGGTGAAATGATAAATTCCTAAAGCTGTCATACCTGTTACCATACCGCTTTGGTTGATAATTGCATTACTTGGATTTCCACTCACAACGCTCCATACTTGCCCCGCTTTTGGAGCTGGTAATTGAACATTATCAACACAAGTTGAGAATACCGTTTGAGGTGATTGTACACAGATATTAGATACCCCTGCATCGACGGTCAAGATGTCTTTCTTGGTTGGGTCGATTGGGTCAATTACATAATCTCCCGAGAAGCCCGTTGTTTTATCCACATCAGAGTCTTTAGCATCATCCGTTCCTGCATTTGGTACACTTGAAATCTCACAACCTGCTGGTAATGTAGTGCTTACAATTTTGATTTTGTAAGTGCCTGCATCCAAATTAGTGAACAAGTATTTACCCGTCGCATCGGTGGTGTCTTTAGTCAAGAGCGTTCCGTTTTTGTATAACTCTACAATCACGTTGGCAACTCCACCTGCATTGGCCGTTGTTTCATCTTGAATACCATTGTTGTTGGCATCTTTCCAAACAAAATCTCCAAGGCTACCTTTTGGCGAGTATAAACCTGCATCGACGGTCAAGATGTCTTTCTTGGTTGGGTCGATTGGGTCAATTACATAATCACCCGAGAAACCCGTTGTTTTATCCACATCAGAGTCTTTGGCATCATCCGTTCCTGCATTTGGATTGCTTGAGATTTCACAACCTGCTGGTAGTGTAGTGCTTACAATTTTGATTTTGTAAGTACCTGCATCCAAATTGCTGAACAAATAATGACCCGTCGCATCGGTGGTGTCTTTAGTTAGAAGCGTTCCGTTTTTGTATAATTCTACAATCACGTTGGCAACTCCACCTGCATTGGCCGTTGTTTCATCTTGAATACCGTTGTTGTTGGTATCTTTCCAAACGAAATCTCCAAGGCTACCTTTTGGCAACAACACTA
>JAAFIU010000397.1 GCA_013298805.1 Cytophagales bacterium
GTGACTGAACTGAGAGGGCCTTGCCCTGGTCGGTCCTTACTGTTCCCAGGGCGCCCCCTCGCCCTTACTGTTCCCAGGGCGCCCCCTCGCCCCCTTACTGTTCCCAGGGCGCCCCCTCGCCCCCTCCTTAGGACCCCTTGCGCCTGGGATCCTGGGGCGCCCTCACGCCCCTGCTCTTACGGCTCCTGGGCGCCCCCAGGTCCTTTAGGGGCCCCTGCACCTGGGAACCCCCTATACCGGCTGGGAGTGGCTCGGCTTATGCTGTGCTAGGGGCTCCCCTCACCTGGGTGCCCTCCCTGGCGGTGGCTCGTACCCACCCCAGACCAGGACCCCGGTGACCCCCCTACAGAGAAAAAAAACTCGAATATTTTTTCGGAGCGATTTGGCATAAACATTGAATGCCAAAGAATGGCCTAAATCACAAGGGGAAATTTTTTTTTCTCCTCAGGCGAAGGACATCGTGAGAAGATGGAATTTAAAGGAAGAATATTTTGTGAAAGACTGTTGCTTTTTTATACCTTACTTTTGCCCAGGCTATGATCCTAAAAGTTTTTAAGCACTTTTTTGCAACTCTTTGTAGGATGATCCGAATGACCTGAAAAATTTTTTACAGATACTTGGTTATGTAAATATCTCTCCGAGAATATCGGCTCTCTATTTGCTTTATTAATGGCGATTTTCGGAAAAAAATTTTCGGCTATTTCCGCCACCAAGAGAGCTCTCAGTACCTATGTGCAATACTTAATCAAACAATATGTTTGGTTCCATTGTGATCTATTCCACATTCCTGTTCTCTTTTTTTTTCGTGAAAATAAAAAATGAAAATTGTCGCCCAGGAAAAACAAAGTATAATATCAAGTACATTACTATGCACTATAGGCGCTTTATTATAGTGCGCCTTGAAGCGCTCCAGTATTCCAGAAGTGTTACAAAATGGAAATTTCCCAGGCAGACCCCCTAAGGAATGGGATTCAGGAAGGGCGTCCCAAGAACATTATTGATGTACCAAGAGTAACTCTTGTGTTCCGTGCTAGTCGCACTCCCTATGCCACAGCCGTTAAGGAGATGACATCTGGTCCTGGGATCGGGACCGAGGGCCAGACCCGAAACCTAAGGGTCCCCCCTTTGGTTTTGGACCTTTTGAGGGAAAAAAAACCTGGGTGAGAAGAAAAATTATCTCGGTAACGGCTGTGGCATAGGGGGTGCGGATAGAATAAAACAGCTATGTCTTAGTGTTATGGTACTAAGTGGTTCTGAGAGTATACCCCGAAATTCCCAACGGCTGCAGAGAAAAAAATCCTTCTCATCCGGATTTTTTTGGCACAAACTGAGTGAACGCTTGGGATTTAGGAAAAACACAAACAAAAACGTAAGTCGATAGTGGGGGTGTTTCGGACGTTTGCTACCCGAATCAGGGCAAACGGATCAGCCGTTATGGAGAAAATTTTCATTTTTTCAAAAAAACAGGGTCTACAGAAATATTCTGAAAACCGGTTTTTGAACGGTGACGCAGTGCAGGTCGTTTTTTGAACTTTTCTCTGCGAAACTTGGCACCTGAGAAGACCAGCATATCCTAAAATTTGTTACGAAAGGTTCTTTCTGTATTTGTTGTCAAATATTCTATCCGTTTGTCCTAACTCCCAGCCGTTACGGAGTTAGGCTAACTCCCTGAGGAAGAACTTCTGAGGAGCCAAAAATTTTATTACATAAGAACATGGTCTAATTGTTCTCAAGAAATATTTTAATTTATTTTTATGTCTTATAGTTACGGAAATAACAGGTTTTTTTTCCTCTGACTCATAGAAGGAGAGTAGCTTGGTAGACTTAAAAATACGGAGGATTTTTTTATTAGGACATCGTTACTTAAATATTGTCGAGTTTTTGAAATCGGATCATTATTGAGAGAGCTCAAAAAAACGTCCTAACTCAATGGGGGAAAGAGGTTTTTGACTGAAAAATTTTTTGGCTAAAGAAACTATGGTACTTACAGAGCCAGTATTTTTCATGATTTATTTCCTTGATTCCCTGAGATAAGGAAAAAGTTTCTTCTCATCTCTGCGAACTTATCTGAAAGTGTTATCTCTGCGACGGCTCATCAGAACTACCCCATACGACGTGTCGATCCGAGCCGATAGGGGGGTGTTCCCTCAGAATAAAATATTGAATATTTTATAGCGTCTGCTTTCGATTTTTAAAACCTGATTTCCCAACTTACCTTATCTGAAAATCGACTTTTCTCGGTAACGGCGCATCCTAGAAAATATACAAAATAACATTAAACAAGACACTCTCGATTTCTGGATTTACTGACACTAAGCTCGTCAAAATCGGACCAGCCGTTATCGAGATAGCCTCGACTTTTATTTATTTCTTCTCATCTCTGCCACTTATCTGAAAATGTCATCTCTGCGACGGCTCATCAGAACTACCCCATACGACGTGTCGATCCGAGCCGATAGGGGGGTGTTCCCTCAGAATAAAATATTGAATATTTTATAGCGTCTGCTTTCGATTTTTAAAACCTGATTTCCCAACTTACCTTATCTGAAAATCGACTTTTCTCGGTAACGGCGCATCCTAGAAAATATACAAAATAACATTAAACAAGACACTCTCAATTTCTGAATTTACTGACACTAAGCTCGTCAAAATCGGACCAGCGGTTATCGAGATAGCCTCGATTTTTATTTTTTTCAGCTGATTTTTTTTGCGCCCAGACTCCCACAGAAAGGCTGCAGACCCCTGAATATGACCAATATACTGCAATACTCATGATAAGTTTTCTGGTAAGTTTTCAGACCTAACGGACTCTTCCCCACTGAGCTCACTTTTTCTTTTTGGCCCGACGTTTCAAAAGGCGCATGATTTTTTTTTTGGTTTTACCTGGATTCCACTAACCGTCAATTTTCTTAGTACCGCACTATAGCCAATAATTTACAATATATATATTGCTCTGTAATGTTCTTGGGACGCCCTTCCTAAATCCCATTCCTTAGGGGGTCTGCCTGGGAACACCTGAGAGCACCTGGGACCAGATGTCATCTCCTTAACGGCTGTGGCATAGGGAGTGCGGATAGAACCAAACGATAGAGTTACTCTTGGTACATCAATAATGTTCTTGGGACGTCCTTCCTGAATCCCATTCCTCAGGGGGTCTGGGGTCTGTTCCCAGGCGCTCCCCTGGGGTTCCCTGGGAACTGGCCTGGGATCCTGGGAGCGCCTGGGAACAGCTAGGGATCAGGTGTCATCTCCCTAACCGCTGTGGCATAGGGGGTG
>JAAFIU010000330.1 GCA_013298805.1 Cytophagales bacterium
TTAGCTCTGCAAGTTATTTCAGAGCATAAGGATAAACTAAGTCTAAAAAAAAGAAGAGTAAAAGCCGCTTTTGATGTTGAGTACCTAAAACAGTTAATTATTTAATTCTCGTGCGTTTGCCCTAGTTTATTAGCAGAGATAAAAGGTAAATATCAGCTTTTTTACATAAAAAGATATTTTAAAACTAATCTATGGCTCTTTCGTGGGAAGTTTGCTCCACATTTAAGTGAACCCCTAACTATGACAAATAAATACCTGCTTTTTATTTTACTGCTGATTTCCCAAATAACTCTTGGCCAAGAAAGAGACTACAATTTTATTAATATCAACAACAAAAATGGGCTGTCATCCAACACCATAAATGCTATCCTAAAAGATAAATATGGTTTTATGTGGTTTGGAACGAACGATGGTCTAAATAAATTTGATGGACAAAACTTTGTAGTTTATCGCCACAGCGAAACCGACACAAACAGTATTGGAAGAGGAATCGTAATGGCTATGCAAGAAGATAACAATAGAAATCTTTGGATTGGTACGAATATCACCTTGTCAATGTACAATAGAAGCCTAAATAATTTCATCAATTTTGATTTTAGTAAGCTTGGTTGGATTAGAAGTCTTTGTGCAGACCATCTTGGAAATATTTGGGTTGGTACATATACAGGGTTGTATCAATTTAATCCTAAAACAAAGAAAATAGTTACTTACAAAGCCGAGCCGTCAAGAATAGACAAGTTAAACTCGAATGTAATTTTATCTGTATTTGAGGACAATAAAAAAAGGATTTGGGTAGGCACAAACGCTGGTTTACATTTATTGAATCCCAAAAGCGGTTTTTTCAAACGTTTTTTGCATAAAAAAGAAGTATCTGAAAGTATTACAAATGATGTTATACGCTCATTTGCTGAAGACAAGGATGGAAATATTTGGTTGGGAACTGGAGATGGACTTGATAAAATGAATGTCCAAAGGCAAACATTTGAACATTTTAAAAGTGTAAAGTCGGATGAGCAAACCTTGAGTGGCAATAGTATCTACAAAATATCTTTTGACGAGGAATCTAAACTTTGGGTTGGTACAGAAGACGGCTTGAATATTTTTAATCCAGCAAATGGTAAAAATTTTAGGGTAAATAAAACAATATCTAACAAATACAGTGGCTTAGGTGGTTTTGTTGGTTATTCGGTTAGAGATATTTATTTGGATAAATGTGGTATCTATTGGATCAGTACTTTACAAGGAGGAGTTAATAAATATGATAATAATCTGGCATTTTTCAATTATAAAAGACTAAATCCAATAGGTACAAATGGAATTAGTAGTGGTGCAGTTTTTGCATTTGCAGAAGGCCCATCAGGTGATATTTTTGTAGGTACTGACGATAGAGGACTAAATATTTTCAACAAAAAAACAGGACAAATAAAACCTATTGCTCTAAATGGGATGGACACTCAAAAGGGGTTCGTTCTTACTTTAGAGCGTTCTGATAATACACTTTGGATAGGCACATACCACTATGGTTTGTATATAATGAATTTGTTGACAAATTCAGTCAAGCAGATTCAGATTCCCAAAAACATTACCGATGCAACAAATACCCCAATTAATTGTTTGAAAGCCGATAAACAAGGTAATATTTGGATAGGCACAAATGGTAATGGGCTTTATAGGTATCATATTAGCACTGGCGAACTTGTTCATATCAGCAATATTTTTATTCAGCAAAAAAATCGAAACATCTTATTCACAGGCTACATCACTGCAATTGAATTAGACCAACAGGACAATTTATGGATTGGCACAAATGGCGGTGGCTTAGCAAGATATGACCAAACTCAGAATTCACTAAAAATTTATAATCATGACAATAGCAATCTGCCATTAGATATGATTTTGGCTATTCATTGTGATAAGTCAGGGCAAATTTGGGTAGGCGTAATGGGAGGTGGACTATGTCTCTACAATACTAAAGCTCAAAAATTTAATCAGTATGGTATAAAAAACTTGCTTTCAAATGATGTTATTTATAAAATTTTGGAAGACGATTTTGGAAAATTGTGGGTAAGTACCAACAAAGGAATTAGTGTCTTTGATCCTCAGAAAAAGGTATTCAAGAATTATACCTACCACAATGGCATTCAGCAAAGTAATTTTAATATTGGCTCTGGATTTAAAACGAGCTCGGGTGAAATGTATTTCGGTGGAAATGAAGGCTTTAATTTTTTCAACCCAAAAAATCTCAATCAGAATAAAAATACACCATCTCTTGTATTTACAGATTTAAAGATTGGCAATAAGAGCGTAAATCCAGTTGAAAATTCAGAAATTACAGAACCAATATCAGTTGCAAAGAAAATAAATCTTAGCTACAAACAGAACTTTTCATTAGATTTTGTGGCATTAAACTACACCGCTCCACAAGAGAATCAGTACACGTATATGCTTGACGGTTTTGATAAAGAATGGAATCAAGTAGGAGCATTAACCACTGCGGTTTATACCAATTTAGACCCAGGTAAATACCAATTTAGATTGAAAGCCAGAAGTGAGGACAGTTCTTGGCATACTCCTGAAAAAGTAATAGAGATTGTTGTTAATCCACCATTTTGGCGTACTTATTACGCTTATATAGCCTATTTTCTTATGGCACTGATTACATTTTTAGCAATCAGAAGAAGAGCAATTCAAAAGTTGAAAAATGAGTTTGCTTTAGAACAAGAAAGAACAGAGACAGAGCGAAAAATAGAATTTGAACAACTGAAAATCAAGTTCTTAACAAATCTCAGCCATGAATTAAAAACGCCACTTACCCTAATTTTAAATCCTCTTGAAAACCTTTTAATGAAGGAAAAGAGCAGTGAGAAAATTGATACCTTAAATTTAGTAAACAGAAATGCCAAAAGGTTATTAAATATTGTAAACCAACTTTTAGATTTTCGTAAAATTGTTGAAAATGAACTAAAACTTAACCTTTCAGATGGTGATTTGGTATCGTTTACCAAAGAAATATTTGATTCCTTCAAGTATATATCGGAACGTAAACATATTCACCTCGACTTTTATAGTTCCTTGATTGATTTTCATACTGTTTTTGATAAGGATAAGGTCGAACGAATTTTGCTTAATCTATTATCCAATGCCATTAAGTTTACGAATGAAAATGGGAAGGTTTATTTTCATATTCAACCAGATTCAGAATATGGCATTAAGTTGATTGTAGGTGATACGGGTATTGGTTTGCCAGCTGAAAAGTTAGAAAAGATATTCGATAGGTTTTATCAAGTTAATAATCAAGATAATATTCTTAATCAAGGGAGTGGTATTGGGCTATCAATTACACAAGAATTTGTCAAACTTCACGGAGGAACAATCAGCGTAGAAGGTATTGAGGGTAGAGGAAGTATTTTTACGGTTGTGATACCTTTGCTTGAAATAAAACAAGGCGAAAGCAGTGAGCTTTTCTCGCCAATGGAAGAAGAAATAAATCAGCCTGTAAATTATGAACAAGCATTTCTCGAATCCTCTAAAATCGAAAAGCCCATCTTATTATTAGTCGATGATAGTGAAGACATCAGAACTTATCTCAGAGAAAGTTTAAAAGATACTTATACAATCGTAGAAGCTTCCGAAGGAAAACAAGGTTGGCAAAAGGCACTTTCCGCTCACCCTGAAATTATCGTGAGTGATGTTAATATGCCAAATATGGACGGAATTGCTTTGGTGAAAAAATTAAAAAACGATAATAGAACGAAACATATCCCTGTGATACTATTGACAGTTTTAGCTGAAGAAATTGATCAATTAAAAGGTTTAGAAACGGGTGCGAATGACTACTTAACTAAGCCATTCAGCTTTCAGCTATTAAATATTAAAATCAGTAATTTATTAACATTAAATCACTCTTTTAAAGACACGTACAGCAAACAAATAAATATAGAAATTCCAGAAGTAGAATTTATGTCGGAAGACGAAAAGTATATATTGAAAGTTACGAAGTACATCGAAGACCACATCAGCAACCCCGACTTGTCAGTGATAGATCTGAGCAAAAAAATGAATACCAGTAGAGGTACATTATACAGTAAAATTCTGAGTTTAACGGGTGAAACTCCAGTGGAGTTTGTTCGTTCTGTAAAGCTTAAAAGAGCAGCGATGCTCTTAGAAAAAAGTGAAATGAAAATTTCACAAGTTGGTTATGAAGTCGGATTTTCTAATCCAAATTATTTCACAAGAGCGTTCAAAGCAAAATATAAAATTTCTCCTTCTGAATAAACTTTATTAGGATAATTTGATTATTGAAATTTTTGGGACAAACCAACACGATATTTTGTATAAATATTGTGATAAACTATACAGACATCAGTGGCTGTCCCAAAAAATTTGTGGCTGTTACAACCTTATAGAGGTTTTCATTACAACAGGACGAAAATTTCACTTCTCAAACTATTTATTTAGTTTTTGATAGCTTCCAATAGGAACTTTTCTATGTCTGAGATACTTATAAAGTGTCATTTTCGATACCCCAA
>JAAFIU010000353.1 GCA_013298805.1 Cytophagales bacterium
TGGGTCTTTTTTCTCATCCCAAAATTTATACTTCTGATGGAATTAAAGATAATCCCTATTTTTTACCATCTGAAATTATCAAGAAGAATCAGTTAAAACCACGATTTAATTATTGGTTGTCGAATATTGATTCACATCGGAGAGACATTACGCCCAAGCCCCAGCGAACGGTTAATGATGGAAAGGAAAATTATCCTATCGAAAAAATGTTTAACCCCATGGTAGCCCAAGCCAATGAAGGGCGTTGGAAAATCCGTTGTTTTGGAGAACTACGTATTCATCGAGAAAATGGAGAATTAATCGATTGGAATACCAAAGCAGGGGCTACAAAAAAACTAAAAACGATTTTTGCTTTTTTGTTGATTAGAGGAGAAAAAGGAGCAACTGCTGAAGAATTAGCGGACTTATTATGGTCTGATTCTGACAGTACAGAACAAGCACTCAACCGTTTGTACCATGCCATTCGATATTTAAGAATGGTTTTGAATGGAAGTGGAGAATCTGTTCGTGATTCATCATTTATTGTTCATCAAAGTTCAATTTATTATCTGAGACTTCCTTATGATAGTTGGATAGATTTGCCCATGTTTCAAGAATTATGCTTTAAGGGAAATCAGCATATTAGAGAAGGTAATTTAGAACAAGCAAAAATTTGCTATGAATCAGCAGAACGCCTTTATAGTGGAGATTTATTTAACGATATTCCACTAAAATACATTGAAAATAATGATAATGATTGGTGCTGGAGTAAGCGGTTTTGGTTTCACGAAATGTATCATAAACTTTTATACAGTCTGGCGAATATTCATCGTCAGTTAGGGCAACTATCACAAGCGATTAGTTATTGTGATAAAGTATTGGCGGAAGACCCAAATTTGGAAGCTGCCCAAATAGAAAAACTATTAGCCTTAGCGGAATCTAAGCGTTTTGACGCAGTACATCGTCAATTTAAAATTTATACTGAATCACTCCGAAAATTCAATATGGGGTATCCCTCGCAAGAAATCAGAGATTTATATACAAATCTTTCTAAAAAAAATTAGAATACTACTAAAAAAACCAAAGAAAAACCAAAGATTTACGTTTTAGATTTGTCAAAGAAAATAAAAATTCTAAAACATAAATTTGAAATGAATCCTCCTGTTGGCTGTCCATATCATAAAATTAGCGAAGAGTTCAAACCATTCGAACTTAGCAATCCATTTCCATTATACCAAAAAGCACGAAAAGAAGAGCCAGTCTTTTTTAGTGAAGAATTGGGCTATTATGTAGTGACACGTTTTGAAGATGTGAAAGCTGTTTTTACTAATTGGAAAGTATTCACTTCAGAAAATGCACAATCTCCTCTCAAAGAAATTTCTCCGAAAGCCAAAGCCTTAATGGAAGCCGCTGGTATGGTGGGGCTGTCGGGCTTATCGGGAAGAATTCCCCCGGATCACACCAGAATAAGACGCATCGTAAGCATGGCGTTTAGCATGAGTCGTTTCAAAAAAATAGAACCAAGAATTCGTGAAGTTGCCATTGAAATGATAGACAGTTTTGTCGATAAAGGCGAAACCAACATCATCAAGGATTTAGCTTATGATTTACCCGCATTTGTCATTTTTATGCTTTTGGGTGTACCCAAAGAAGATGTACAGCAAGTTAAGAGTTGGGCAGAAAGTAGATTATTATTGACTTGGGGCAATTTGAGTGAGGACGACCAGTTGATTCACGCTGAAAACATGATTAAATATTGGGATTATTGCCAACATTTGGTTACACTCAGAAAAGATAATCCAACCGACGACTTACCAGGGGATTTAGTTCGTTATCAAACAGAAGGGTACGAAATTACTGACCGAGAAATTGCTGCTATGTGTTATAGTGCCTTGTTTGCAGGACACGAAACGACTACTTCTTTGTTAGGAAATGGTATTCGAGAATTGTTAACCTTCCGTGATAGTTGGGAGGCAATTTGTGAAAATCCAAGTTTAATTCCTGGAGCGGTAGATGAAATTTTACGCTTTAGCCCATCCATTGTGTCGTGGAGAAGAAAAGCAGTAGAAGATTCAGAAATAGGAGGGATTCCTATTCCGAAAGGCTCCAATATATTATTAGTCATGGGTTCTGGAAATCGTGACGAAGCTGTGTTTCCAGAAGGAGAAAGCTTTGATATTGAGCGTTCAAATGCCAATCAGCACTTATCTTTTGGGGCAGGTATTCACTTTTGCTTAGGGTCACCTTTGGCAAAAATAGAAGCAAAAGTCGTTTTGGAAGAATTAAGTAAACGAATTCCTACTTTACGCTTAAAACCTAATCAGACATTTGAATTTGCCCATAATACATCTTTTAGAGCTCCCATAGCCTTGGAAGTTCAGTGGTAAATTAAGTACCTATTTATAGCAATCGACGTAACAAATTCAACAATTAGAAAATGAAATATACCTTATTTTTCAAAGAAGCCTTACCCGAAGATTATCATTTATTGGGTGGTAAAGGAGCAAGTTTAGCCAGTATGACAACGGCTAATTTACCTGTTCCACAAGGTTTCTGTGTAACAACCAATGCATACGCTGCTTTTCTGGAATCTGGAAAAATAACAGACATTATCATTGAAAAAGTAAATAAAATTGATTGTACAGACGTCGCTAAGTTGGACTTGGCTTCTGAAGAAATTCGTCAAATAATACTACAAGAACCTTTACCTGTCGAAGTTGAAGAAAATATCAAAACTTCTTATCAAGCCCTTTGCGAAATGGCAGGAATGAGCAATGAACTGCCCGTAGCGGTACGTTCATCCGCCACGGCTGAGGATTTACCCGATGCCAGTTTTGCAGGACAACAAGATACGTATTTATGGGTAGTAGGGGAGGGGGAAGTGCTTGAAAATGTGCGTAAATGTTGGGCAAGTTTATACACATCCAGAGCCATTAACTACCGTAAAAATCAAGAGATTGTAGAAAGTGAAGTGTTGATGTGTGTAGTAATTCAAAAAATGGTAAATGCCAGAACCGCAGGCGTTGCCATGACCCTCAACCCAACCAATGGTGACCGTTCTAAAATCGTGATTGATTCCTCATGGGGTTTAGGGGAAGCAGTCGTGTCGGGAGAAGTAACGCCTGATAATTTTATGGTAGATAAAATTATGTTGCAAGTGTTGAAATCTGATATTCAAAATAAACATATTGAACACGTACCCGACCGTATTAATCGTTGTGTGGTGACGAAAGAAATTGAAGGGGCAAGAGCAACAGAGCCAAGTTTGAGTGAAGCCGAGGTAAAGGAAATTTGTAGAATGTCAAAAATTATTGAAAAACACTACAAATGCCCACAAGATATTGAATGGGCAATTGACTTTGATTTGCCAGAAGGACAAAATTTTACACTCCTTCAAAGTCGTCCAGAAACGGTTTGGACACAGAAGAAAGTAGAAACAGGAACGATAAAAATGGGTATGGAAGGCATATTAAATACGTTGATGAATCCAATTTCGAGTAAAAAGTAATCATACATTCAAAACAACAACCATCACTTAATTTACAATTTGAAATTATGTCAAAAAAATTCATTAGCCCTTATGACCACCAAGCTCCAGAAGGAGCAGAAGGTTGGAAAGAATTGTATCCATATTACATGGTTTTTCAAGAAAACTTGAAAGAAAATGAAGAGTCGAAGTTCTTTTTTTGTGATTCACAACACTGGCCACAGGTATTTAAGCCTTTTGATGCCATTACGGTAGAATTTGCCGTAAAATGTTTGGGTCAATATAATACTCGTCAGTGGTTAATTCCACCTGCCAACGGAATTGATTTTAAGATTCATAACGGATATTGCTATATGAGTCCTGTGGGCGTTGCTCCTGAGCTAATTGCCGACCGTGTGCCTCAGTTTATGGAAAGAGCAGGGCATTACTTTATGAATTGGAATGACTTGTTGGAAAACTGGCATAAGAAAGTGAAAGGAGTAATTGATGAAATGGAGGCTGTTAAGTTTGAGACTCTTCCAGAAGTAATTGATATAGAATGGGTGAAAAATGGCGTAGGACTTGACCCAACCTATTTTATGATTCAGAATTACGATAAAATGATTGA
>JAAFIU010000352.1 GCA_013298805.1 Cytophagales bacterium
ATTAGCCATTATTGGTACGGGCAATTTTACAAAGGCAATAATTCTGCCCAATTTAACCAAACTCAAAGCCCAAATCAAATACCTTTCTTCTGCTTCGGGCTTATCTGGAACGTTATTAGCAAGAAAATTTGGCGTTCCCTATTCCACTACCAATAATGAGGAAATTTTAAAAGATGCCGATGTAAATACCGTCGTCATTGCCACTCGTCACGATACCCACGCCCGTCTATGTATTGAAGCCCTACAAGCAGGAAAACACGTTTTTGTGGAAAAACCCTTGGCTCTTAATCATTCAGAATTAGACGAAATTATTGATGTTTATCAAAAAGCTAACACCACTTTAACGGTTGGTTTTAATCGTAGATTTTCGCCTTTTTCTCAAGATTTAAAGAAACAATTGGGAGATTCAAATACGCCTATTCACGTAATTATAACGGTAAATGCAGGAGAAATCTCGAAAAGCCATTGGACACAAAATATGAATATTGGTGGTGGCAGAATTATTGGAGAAGCCTGCCATTTCATTGATTTAATTACCTATTTTACGAGCAGTTTAGTAGAAAAAACAATCATGAATTCGATGGGGAAATCCCCTAATGAAAATACCGATAATGCCACTATTTTATTGAAATATCAAAACGGTTCTACGGGTGTCATCAACTATTTTGCCAATGGAAGCAAGGCTTATTCAAAAGAAAGAATTGAAGTTTATTCACAAGGGCGGACGATGATTATTGATAATTTTCGAAAATCTTTTTATTTCGGAACAAAATCTTCGGGAATATCTCGCAGTCAAGACAAGGGACATTGCAAGCAATTTGAATTATTTTTAGAACGCATTGATAAAGGCGGCGAAGCCATTATTCCCATCTCAGACATCATCAATACATCAAGAGTAAGCATCGCTGCGGTAGAATCCCTTGAACTTGGTATTTGGGTTCAAATATAAATTTATTAAAAATTAACATTCACAGAATAAACAGGTTAAACTTTTAGAGGGGATTACTAAGGCACATTTTTTGCTACTATAACAGCACAAGTATTTTAAAATCTAAATAATATCACAATGAATATCTTTCCGTCAAAGGATTGTTCATGGATTAAAGGTTTTTTTAGGAAAAAAGTAGTGATTTTCGCTTCTTTTTTAGTGCTAATCAATCTTTCTGACATTTTAGCTCAATCATCAGATGAAACTCAATCATCTGGGAAGTCTGTTATTGTACCCTCCACCAGAAAATCTGAGAAAGCTCTTCGTAGGTTGGCAAAAGTCATCAAATCTGATGCCAAAATCAATTTCAAAAAAACTTTACTCTTAGCTAAAAAAAATAATTGGACATTACACAAGACATTATCTGATGGTCGTACAATAGCATTACAAGGGATTGATGAAACAGAAAATCCAATTTATTATATCACGCATGGTCAAGTATCGCCTTCTGCTTGTACCCGTACAAACTCCTTATACGCAGGCGGAAGTTTGGGAGTAAGTTTAAGTGGAACGAGTTCGGTAGTGAAAAATAAGTTAGGTATTTGGGATGGAGGCTTGGTAAGAAGTACCCACCAAGAATTAGGCGTTAACAGAATTACCCAAGTTGATTATCCTCCGTATTTAAATGAGCATACCACGCACCTTGCGGGCATCCTTATTGGGGCGGGTATCAACAAACAGGCAAGAGGAATGGCTTTTGGAGGTAATTTAAAAGTGTGGGACTATGGCGATGATGTATCGGAAATGGCATTTGCTGCCAAAGATTTATTAATTTCAAATCACTCTTATGGCGTATTAGCAGGTTGGGTTTTTAATCCAGACCGTAGTGGTATTGTTTTTAAAGATGACAACCTAAAATGGGAATGGTGGGGAGATACAACTATCTCAAAAACAGAAGACTACCGCTTTGGTTTTTACGATAAAAAATCAAGTGATATTGATAAAATTGCCTATAATGCCCCTTATTATCTCATTGTTAAGTCGGCAGATAATAAAAGAATAGAAAATGGACCTCCCGCAGGAACGCCTTATTATTTCAGAAATAGCGAAGTAAAAAGCACTATTTCTCGTAATAAAAACGACGGATATGATACTGTTCCGATGGATGGAAATGCCAAAAATATCCTAACCGTTGGAGCAATTGATGGTGGAGATGTAGTACCAACCAAACCAACTGATATTAAAATGTCAGCTTATAGTAGTTGGGGACCTACCGATGATGGACGTATAAAACCCGATATTGTAGGTATTGGTGATAATATTTTATCGGCATCATCCAGTAGCGATGATGCTTATATTACACTAAGCGGAACATCGGTATCAGCTCCAAATGTGGCGGGGTCTTTGCTACTTTTGCAAGAGTTTTATGCTCGTAAAAACTACGGTTTTATGATGCGTTCTTCTACTTTAAAAGGTCTGGCATTACACACAGCTAACGAAGCAGGAACAACTCAAGGGCCTGACTATCAATTTGGTTGGGGACTTTTAAACATAGAAAAAGCCGCCCAAGTGCTTGACAACAAAGAGCAAAATCATTTTATTTCTGAAAGTCTTTTATATCAAAATTCTACCAATACAATTCAAGTAGTTGCTTCTGGAAAAAGCCCAATTATTGCCACTATTTGTTGGACAGACCCCGACGCAATAGCAACGGAAGTAAAACCGGAAAACCTAAATAGCCGAAAACCCAAATTAATCAATGATTTAGACCTCAGAATAAGCGACGGAACTACTACTTCTTTTCCTTGGGTTTTGAATCCTGACGCACCAAGTTTGGGGGCTATACAAGGCGATAACTTTAGGGATAATACTGAACAAATCTATATTGAAAAACCCGTAGCTGGCAAAACTTATACCATTACGGTAAATCATAAAGGTTCAACCTTGAAAGGTGATATTCAATATTATGCTCTGATTGTCAGTGGAGTAAGTAGTACACCTTGCCAACTTTCGGCTTCGGTTGCTTCAACAGGCAATACTTCTTTATGCAAAGGAGCAGTAAAGTTATTGACAAACTCTGGAACAAACCTTTCCTACACTTGGAACTGGAACGGACAACCAATCCCTTTATCAAATGTCAATTCATATATTCCAAAAATTGCAGGAAATTATTCCGTAACCGTTACACAAGGTAAATGCTCTGCCACCTCGCCTGTTATGGTTGTTGAGAATGCCCAAACGCCTATCATCATTTCGGATAATGGGTCAAATATATGTGCAAGTAACATTAACCTAAGTGTTAATAACCTTACAGGAACAGGAACTACTTACCAATGGTTAAAGGATAATAGTAATATTGCCAAAGCAAACAGTGCTACATTAAGTATTTTAACAGCAGGGAATTATACGGTAAAAGCAACACAAAATAATTGCTCGGCAACTTCAGTCCCATTCATAATTACGAGTACAGGCGGTAGTATTTCAACCAAACCATCAGTAGGGAAATACATATTGATTAGCGGACGTTCAACAACTATTCAAGCGGTTTTGAATGATAATTTACCCTATACTTTCCAATGGTATAAAGACGGCGTGGCGATTACAAATGCTACACAAATAAGTATCACCATCAATCAAGCAGGAAAATACACGGTTCAAACAACCTTGAATAAATGCTCGGCTGTTTCGGGAGTTGTAGAGTTTATAAAGGTGAGTAACGCACGATTGATGAACTTTGACGAATTCATACAAGAAGCAGAACCAGAAGCCTTAATGCTCTCACCAAATCCAACAAACGAATGGTTGAAAATTCAGTATTTCACGAAAGAAAATACTTTATCAGAGCCTGCAATAGAAATCATTAATTCATTAGGATTGACTGTTTTGTCTGATAAATTAGAGAAAATACAAGACGATGTTTTCACGAAAGAAGTTAATGTGAAAAATCTATCCACTGGAATGTATTTTATGAGAGTTATTGATGGAGAAAAAGTTTTGACGAAGAAATTTATTCGAGGGGACTAATACAGAAATAAAAGACATAAAAATGAGGCTGTCTCAAAAGTAATTTTGGGACAGCTTTTGGTTTATGCCACTTTTTGCAAAAGATTAGAGTAATTTTTACTGATTTTGAGAATAGCTGAGTTCTTATCGACTTTTTTATTACTTTTT
>JAAFIU010000444.1 GCA_013298805.1 Cytophagales bacterium
TTTAAAATATAATCAAGACAGAAGAATGGCAGAAAAGAAAAAGGTTACAGCGAATGAAATTTATGATTTGTTGTTGAACGAATTTAAAATAAAGGAACAAATCGGAAGCGTTGAAATCATACTTGGAGGAATTTCTGCAAAATATAACGGTAAAGATGCAATTGGGGACTTATTGCAAGAATGGTTGGGACAATGGTTAAGACATAAGAATTTCTATTTTAGACAACATCCAAACACACAGGAATTTCCAGACTTTTTACTTGCAGAAGATAACAAAAGTGGATATTTAGAAATTAAAACTTTCAACGCAAATGCGACACCAGCGTTTGACATAGCAAATTTTGACTCTTACAACAAATCACTGCTTATCAAGCCTGAAAGACTTGATGCTGATTATTTGATTTTCGGTTACAAAATAGTTGATTCTGTTTTGAGTGTGGACAATTTATGGCTTATGAAAGTTTGGGAAATGGCAGGAACTTCAGGAACAAATCCTGTTAATATGCAAACCAAAAATAGTCAGCCATATAATTTAAGACCTATAAAATGGTACGCTAAAACTCCGAAAAACAAGCCTTTTGCAGACAAGACAAGTTTTCTCAATGCCATTTCAGAAACACTTGAAAAATATTCACACAGTACAAGCAGTTACAGTGAAAATTGGCTAAAACGAGTAAAAGAAAAGTATCTTGAAAATACAGGAATTAAGCTATAACGGGCGACGCTTCGATTTCTATTGTTTCATTTTCATAAACCTCATATTTTGGTATTTCCAAAACGTCTAAAATTCGTTCAGAAACCGCTTTTATTACAGGAACTACAACCGTATTTCCTAATAAATCAAAGGCTAAACTCTCTTTAACAGGAATTTCGTAATTTTCGGGATAACCAAATATTCTTAATCCTTCTCTTATTGTTAGTTTTCTAATTCCTTTACCATCGGGGACAACAATTTTAACCATATCTGTTGCGACCAGAGTTGGTGCAATTTCATAAGGATTTAAAATTTTATTTACCTCAAAACTTAATTTCCCAGTTACAATATTATAGCCTTTGGGCTTAGTTTCATCATAAACACGAGAAGTAATAACACCATTTTCTGTGTTTTCTGAGATTAATTTTTTAGGATGCTCAAATTTTATATACCCTTTTTCAACTAAATCGTCTAAAAGTACTTTTACATCAATGTTTTCAAACAGATTATTGACAGGAAAAAAAGACTGAATTTGACTTAAAGTTAAAGGCATTCCGTCCATCCAATCAATGCCAATTTCACCAGCCCATTGCTTTTTTCTTCGTTCTTTAAAGAGCCTGTTTAATAGATTTATTTGATCTTTGGTGCATTCGCCTTTTACACCAATATCCCAACTATGAATATTATTTTCGCCACCACGTTTGTCTTTTATCGATTTACCATAAAGTTCTTCAACTGTAAAATGTGAAAGTAATTTTTTTGTAAAATCAGTATTCATTATGGGTTTGCCTTTTTCTAAAACATCATCTAAAATTCTAAAAGTTACTTCAAAATTTTCTAATGACACTTTTTCATTCTTTGTACCTACAATAAAAACTCGTTTTCGTGATTGTGGAACACCGAATTGAACACTATCTAAAACTTTCCAAGACACTTGATAATCTAATTCATTTTCAAGTTTATCTAAAATTGTTTTTAGCGTTCTCCCTATTTCGTCATTCTTGTTTTCTAAATCGTGTTTTACCAACCCCTCAACATTTTCAAGAATAAATCCTTTTGGTTGATGGTATTTAATTATTCGTTCTATTTCAAAAAACAAAGTTCCTCTTGTATCGGCAAAACCGTTGCGTTTTCCGCTTGCACTAAACGGCTGACAAGGAAAGCCACCAAACAAAAAATCAAATTGTGGAATATCTTCATTTTTGACTTGAAAAATATTGCCAACAAAATTTTCATGATGATGATTATGTTTTAACGTTTGAATTGCGTAAGGTTTAATTTCAGAAGTTAAAACACATTCTGTTTCTATTCCTCTATCTTGACACGCCTGTTCAAACCCAAGACGAATACCACCAAGACCAGCAAATAAGTCAATAAATTTCAATTTAGTTCTCATCTTTTACGGTTTTATATTCAATATTTGGTTCAGCAACCATCAAAACAGGCAATTCTGAAATCATAAAGGCAGAGAGTTTTTCCACCAAACGATATTCTTCAATTTCAATTTTAGTACACCCAATCACATATAGACATTGCATAAAAAAAGATGCACTAAAAGTGCCACGACTTATTTTACTATCAACGCTTGATTTTGTTTCAGTACAACCATTTTCATTAAGTAAAACGGTTAAGTCTTCGGTGGACAAACCTCTCTTGACTAACTCAGATTTGAGTATTCGCTTAACTTTATTATTCCAAAT
>JAAFIU010000222.1 GCA_013298805.1 Cytophagales bacterium
GAGGTGGGGTAAAATGTTGTTGCCTAAAACTAACAAAAAATGTTAATAAGAATCAAATTTTACAAAATGAATAAGAGCCAACCAAATATTATTCGGTTAGCTCCTATTTACCAAGTTACCCTTTGTTTTTACAATCGTCCGAACTATGATTTATGGGATTGAAGTATTTTAAGATTTCACTCATACCAATACTTTACGGTCGTTGAGATTCAGGAACA
This sequence comes from Cytophagales bacterium, assembly GCA_013298805.1. Taxonomy (GTDB): domain Bacteria; phylum Bacteroidota; class Bacteroidia; order Cytophagales; family Spirosomataceae; genus Arcicella. The sequence continues at coordinate 219 of JAAFIU010000222.1, forward strand.
CAAAATCTTGTAAGATTATATTCAGAACATATCCAAATCACAATACAGTCAAATAAAAACGTCGGTGAATAATTACATAATAGAACCACTCACCGACGTTAAGAATATTTATAGATAACCGAATATTACCTCACCAATTCCACCCAACCTTTTAGGCTTAACAATGGTGAAGTAGGATCTAAAGTCAAGAATTTGACATCACAAGTGTAAAAATACGTACCTGCTGGCATTTGGTTTCCTGCGGCATCATTTCCATTCCATTCTAATTTTGGTCCTGCGTATTCATAAATTCTTTGTCCAGCCCGATTATACACCACAAAGTCAACCGACTGAACAAATCTTGGGCATATCATCGCTTGGAAAATATCATTTTTACCATCACCATTAGGCGTAAAAATATTCGGTAAATTAAACGATGTACAATTGTCTTTACAAACTATATTACTTCTCGCACTTTCAACACCAAAACGATTGGTGGAAGTTACATAATAGCAACCAATGTAAGAATCATTTTTAACGTGAGTATAAGTCTGAGCCAATGGTTTAGGAGGATTTATCTCCGCAATTTTGGCAAATGCTCCTCCTTGAGTACTCGAATAATAAATGGTATATTTTGTGATTACCGAGTCACAAGTTGTTCCTTTGGTATCAGTCCAAGTCAATTTATTGCTGAATGTGGTGGCATTACAATTAGAGTCATCTTTATTGTATTGACTACAATCTAAAGCATCAATCAGTACATTTGGAGGACATGAAATGAGTTCTGTTTTAGGCGTTGCACAAGCAATTTGTGAAAAATTGTACAGTAAACTCGGTTTAATCTTAACATCCCCATAAGTACCGACCGTTTCAATTTTATAACAATAAGATGAATCTGGGGACATTTTGGCAAGTACCGTACCATCAGCCGTGTAAGTATCAGCACCTGTATCGGTAAATTTGAATGAGCTTGTGTTTGTAACGGGAACATCAGCAATTCTATTGAATACTCCTGAACCTTGACGAGTTTCACGGTAAATTCTATGCACTTGGTTTTGGTTATTCCAAGGTACAGTCGCTTGCCATGCTAAATTAACGGTTCTTACATCTCCTGTTGCCGTTAGGCGTACACTACTTGCCATTTCGGTAGTGTCTAATGATGTCAATACAGTATTATTGGTATAGTAAAAAACTAAGCGGTAACGATATACATTATCAGTGGTATTTAAAGCTTTATCCGTGAAAAGTGTATCCAATTTACCCGCTGTCAAATCGGTATCTATATTGGGTGATACTTGTGTAAATCCAGTTGCACCAGTCTCTCCAGTAGCTCTGAATAAACGATATTGATATGGCCCTTTAAATTGTGTTTTATCAAAACTAATCGGACGAGTCCAGTTAACCGTAATTTCTCCTGCGGCTTTATCTGTTTTATCAACGGAAACATTCGTGATTACTGGCCCTTGGAAGGGTAAATTGGCACAGGCTTGGTCAGAAGTTACGCTCATCGTAGAGTTTGTACCATTGGTAAATAATACCACCGTTCTGTAACTATAATCCGTATTTCGTTTAAGATTTTTATCGGTAAAAGTGGTGGTATTTACGGGTACTCTGCCCACTTCTACATACCCTAAATTAGCAGGCAAACCGACAGTACAAACAGCGGGCTTGTAGGTATCACAACCTTCTTTACGATAAATGATGATAACTGCTCCTGCGTTTTGACAAGCATAGCTATCCCATTGGAGTGTCATGGTTTTACTGCCTGAATTAGGAGAAAGTTTAAGGTTTTTGATTCTCGGAGCAATCACTCTAATTTTCCAGTTTTTGCTATCCACTAAACTCGGAATACTTTTGGAAAGTGGCAAATCTTGAACCTTAAAGAGAACATCGTAAGGTTCTTGTCTGATATGGCTACAATTGGTACGCCACAGGAATCTTCCCGAAGCGGGCGAACTTTGATTTGGAATAACATTAAACACGGCATAATCAGGCGAAATATAGGTTGTGCCATCCGCTAATTTATAAACTGCTCCTGTTGATAAGATAGTCAAATTATCTAACCTCCCTGTTTTAGAAGGGGTATCAGTAGCGGTAATGGTTTGGTCAATAACCGTTCCTGCTTCTACACAAATATCATCGGGAATTTTAATTTTTGGGGCAGCATTATCTGCATCTTTTACCTCAATTTGCATATCACGCACTGTTATAGAAATCAGTACGCCATTTCTCCATTCTTCTACAATAAAAGCACAGTTGTACAGACCTATTTCTTGTGGTACATTCCAGACTAAATCGCCTGTTCGTGGGTCAATGGTGAAGGTACTTGGTATTGACGATACTTCATTAGGCTGAACAAAGCCCGTTATGGCAGTTCCTCGGTCTTTACAATCGTCTTGATTACCTTTTCTACACGGTACTAATTTATAGGCAAGGCTATCGCCTTCTACGTCAATGGCATTGGGATTATGAATAAATTTTTGCCCAACCACTGCCGTTAAATCTACTGCGGGGTTTAGTAAGATAGGCGTTGAGTTTTGTCCCAATCCTGGATTTACCTTCAAAATAGTTTCCACATAGAAAGGGATTTGGTCGGAAGCCCCAGCAACGTTTCTAACATTGGCATTACGATTGGAAATTGCCACCGACACTTTATAATCGGCTGCCGCTGCAAAAGTGTAAGTAGCTTTATAAATTCCCTTCGCAACACCATTGCCGAGGTCTTCTCCTTGTCCATTGCCATTTACTCTTGGAGCGTCAATAATAACTCCTAAACCGTCTCCAAAGCAAAATTTGGCAGATTTTTGTTCCGTCCAAGCTCTCAAGCCAGTATTCAAATCACAATAAATGGTCAAAGTAAATTCATACGTCAAAGAAGTAGTTGAAATCCGTTTAATCGAAATTTCCCCACCCCTCATGTGAGTAGCGTAAGTTTTTGTAGAGGAAAGGCTCAGGAGGAATCCAAATACAAGGATATATAGTAATCTTAATTTCATATGATGTTGAATAAAAAGGTCAGGCTTTTGCCCACAAGTTAAAACATTATTTTTTTTTACTAACAAACAAAACAAATTTTTAAAACACAAGGTTAAAAAATCAATATCAATTTAGCTATTTTAAAGAAACAGAATTTATCGACTTCTTCTTGTTTTATTGTAAAAAAACGTAAAAACATTATAAATAATTGCTAAAAAGTGATAGATAATTTGAAAGACAGGCGTTTGGGTAGTAGTTTTGAAGTAAGTTATTTGTGAATTGTGATTGGTGATTAGTGATTGCCTGTGAATGTTTGTTAGTTTTAACAGAGGCTTTGTTTTTGTGGTATCATAGAAATAATTTTCCTCTTTAAAAATCATCAACTAATCAGTAATTTCTAACCATCAACAATTAGTCACTAATTACCAATAACTAATAACTTATTACTGATAACTAAAACTAATAACAAATGTCTTGGGTAACAAAAACATTAACAAGTTCATTGGGTAGAAAACTCATTATGGCTGTTACAGGGCTTTCGCTAATTGCCTTTCTTTTAGTGCATTGTGGAATTAATGCTTGTATTTTTCTTAATGATGGTGGGCATACGTTTAACGAAGCCGCTGAATTTATGGCACACAATCTATTCATCAGAGTTTCAGAAGTAGGTCTGATGGCAGGTTTCTTAATCCACATTATTGATGGATTGATGCTTTGGAAATCAAACAATGCAAAACGTCCAGTAAAGTATGCCGTTGTGAAAGGCGAAGCAAACTCTACGTGGTATTCACGTTCAATGGGTCTTTTAGGTTCATTATTATTGATTTTCTTAGTGATTCACTTACGCCATTTTTGGGTAGTAAGTCGTTTTACGGACGAAATTACGAGCGGACAAGAAACCTTGTTCGGTGAAATGAAAGAAGTTTTTGCAAGTCCATTTCCAGTAGTATTATACTTAGTGGGTTGTATATCTTTGGCTTACCATTTATTACACGGTTTTCAAAGTGCTTTCCAAACAATGGGATGGAATCACCCGAAATACACCCCTTTTATTAAGTGTTTAGGTGCAGGATTCTCAATTCTTATTCCTTTGATTTTTGCTGCCATGCCAATTGCCATGCACTTCGGTTGGATTCAATAATTTTTAAGTAATATTATTTCGTAAGTCATAAGTCAATAGTTATAAGTTTTCTCAATACAGTTTGTATATGAAATAGAAGACTTCTAACTGAAATAAATAAGTTTATGTCAACTAAATTAGATGCTAAAATACCTAACGGAGCAATTGATGAAAAATGGACTAAGTTCAAGTCATCAGTGCCGTTAGTGAACCCTGCTAACAAGCGGAATATCGAAGTTATTGTGGTAGGTACTGGCTTGGCTGGTGCTTCTGCTGCGGCTTCATTGGCAGAATTAGGATACAAAGTGAAAGCATTTTGTTTCCAAGATTCCCCACGTAGAGCTCACTCAATTGCGGCTCAAGGTGGTATCAATGCTGCCAAAAACTACCAAAATGATGGTGACTCGGTTTTCCGTCTTTTTTATGATACAATCAAAGGTGGTGACTACCGTGCAAGAGAAGGAAACGTACACCGTTTAGCTGAGGTTTCTGGTAATATCATCGACCAATGCGTTGCTCAAGGTGTACCTTTTGCTCGTGAATACGGTGGATTGTTATCAAACCGTTCTTTCGGTGGTACTCAAGTACAACGTACTTTTTATGCCGCTGGTCAAACTGGACAACAATTGTTATTAGGTGCTTATTCAGCTTTACAACGTCAGGTTGGTTTGGGTAATGTAACTATGTACACTCGCCATGAAATGATGGACGTAGTAATGATTGACGGCAAAGCTCGTGGTATCATCGCTCGTGATTTGATTTCTGGTAAATTAGAAAGACATTTTGGACACGCTGTGTTATTGTGTACTGGTGGTTACGGTAACGTATTCTATCTTTCAACTAACGCAATGGGGTCTAACGTAACGGCTGCTTGGAAAGCTCACCGCAAAGGTGCATTCTTCGCAAACCCTTGCTATACACAAATTCACCCAACTTGTATTCCTGTATCGGGCGACCACCAATCGAAATTGACTTTGATGTCAGAATCATTGAGAAATGATGGTCGTATCTGGGTTCCTAAAAAACAAAATGATAATCGTTTAGCCGTTCAGATTCCAGAAGATGAGCGTGATTATTATTTGGAGCGTCGTTATCCTGCTTTTGGTAACTTAGTACCTCGTGATATTGCCTCTCGTGCCGCTAAGGAACGTTGTGATGCAGGTTATGGCGTAGGAACTTCTAAAATGGCAGTTTATCTTGACTATGCAGAAGCAATTTTACGTTACGGAAAAGGAGAAGCCAACAAACGTGGTATTCAAAATGCTTCAACTGAAGAGTTGCAATCAATGGGTAAAGAAGTTGTGAAAGAGAAATACGGTAACTTGTTTGATATGTACAAGCAAATTACTGGTGAAGACCCTTACGAAGTGCCAATGCGTATTTATCCTGCGGTTCACTATACAATGGGTGGACTTTGGGTTGATTATAACTTAATGACAACCGTTCCAGGGCTTTATGCTTTGGGAGAAGCCAACTTCTCTGACCACGGTGCAAACCGTTTGGGTGCATCTGCATTGATGCAAGGTTTGGCAGATGGTTACTTCGTATTACCATACACAATTGGTGCATATTTAGCAGGCGATATTCGTACAAAAGCTATTCCAACTGATGCTCCAGAATTTGTTGCTTCTGAGAAAGCAGTTCAAGAGACAATCGACAAATTGATGGGTATCAAAGGCACGAAATCTGTTGACCATTTCCATAAGACATTAGGGAAAATCATGTGGAATAAGTGTGGTATGGCTCGTAACGAAGCAGGCTTGAAAGAAGCAATCGCTGAAATTCAAGCATTGCAAAAAGAATTCTGGTCAGATGTAAGAATCCCAGGAGATGCAGACGAGTTTAACCCAGAATTAGAAAAAGCGGCTCGTGTAGCTGACTTCTTAGAATTAGGTGAATTGATGTGTATTGATGCTTTAAATCGTAATGAATCTTGTGGAGGTCACTTCCGTGAGGAATTCCAGACTGAAGAAGGCGAAGCCCTACGTGATGACGAAAACTTCGCTTATGTTGCCGCTTGGGAATTTAAAGGACAATCGCAATTTGAATTACACAAAGAAGAATTGGTTTACGAAAACATCAAAATCGCTCAGCGTTCTTATAAGTAATTAGTGAATAGTGATTGGTGATTAGTTTTGAAACTCGTAGATTTAATAAAGAAGTACGAGTTTCAGGCTAATTTATAATTAGTAAATAGTGATTGGTGATTAGTAATCCAAACATCTAAATATCAATTATTTACATTTGATTTTTTTGATAACCAATTAGCTATGTAGAACTAATTACTATTTACCAATCACTAAAAAATGGAAAAAACAAAGATAAATTCTTTCAAAGATTTAAGAACTTGGCAAAAATCAATGTCTTTTATAGATGAAGTATATTCTTTGACAAAAACTTTTCCATCAAAAGAACAATTTGGCTTGACTTCACAACTAAATCGAGCGGCAGTATCAATTGCTTGTAACATTGCCGAAGGATGGGGAAGGGAAAGTAAAAAATCTTTTATACAATTTCTTAGAATATCAAAAGGTTCTCTTTTTGAAGTAGATACACTTTTAATTATTTCTGTAAATCAAAAATATTTGGATGATACTAAGTACAAAGAATTATCAATTCAGATTGATGAAATTGGCAAAATGATTAATAGTTTTATTTTTAGTATTGAGAAAAAACTTGATGAGTGATATTTGTGTGAATTAGCAAGAAATACTAATCACCAATCACTAATCACCAATCACAAGAAAAATAATGGAAGGAAATATGAATTTGACCCTCAAAGTGTGGCGTCAGAAAAATGCAAACTCGGAAGGAAACTTCCAACAATACGACGTTCAAGGTATTTCTGAAGATATGTCATTCTTAGAAATGTTTGATGTTTTGAACGAACGTCTCATCAACGAAGGCGAAACGCCCGTTGCTTTCGACCACGACTGCCGTGAAGGTATTTGCGGAATGTGTTCGATGTACATCAATGGTGAACCTC
>JAAFIU010000076.1 GCA_013298805.1 Cytophagales bacterium
TTACGGATATGGTAAAAACGGTTGAATTATTACATGAAATACGTGAACGGCTTTTAACTGAGCCATTTATCAGAATTCCTGCAACAATAGAGGAATATGAAAGTATTGCAGATGAACGAGACTTAAAAATAGAATATCATACTGAAGAAATTATTGCTACTATGGGCAGAGTTACACCTATTCATTCAATATTAGGAACAAGATTAATCAATATTTTATCAAACTATTACGATAATCTTGAAAATGAAAACTTTTGGGTTTTAGAAAGCGGAGCTTGTATTCACATTCCTAATCTAAAAAGTTATTATCAGCCAGATATGACAGTAATCAACGGAGAAATAAAACTCAAAGATGGTACTAATACTGAGATTTTAAATCCATATATTGTGGTTGAAGTTTTATCGAAGGCAACACAAGATTTTGATATGAGTGAAAAATTGGTGAACTATAAAACCATTGAAAGTATCAAACAAATTATTTTTGTAGCACAAGATAGACCTTGGATTTCTACTTTTACCAGAACTAACGAACCTAATGTTTGGATAAATACGGATTATGATTCGTTGGAAAATATAGCAATCATTGACAATCTAACTGTTTCATTAAAAGACATTTACAAAAAAATATTTTAAGATTTTGAATAGCTTTAATTTACAAAACATAGTCAGACAACACATTTTATCACTTGCTCCGTATTCGTCTGCTCGTGATGAATATACGGGGAAAGAAGGAATTTTCTTGGATGCCAACGAAAATCCAATTGGCTCGGCAACGCCCGAAAATTGGAATCGTTATCCAGACCCGTATCAGTGGGAAATTAAAGAAAAATTAGCTCCGATAAAAAGTTGTCGTCCATCACAGATTTTCTTGGGAAATGGTTCTGATGAACCAATTGACCTAATTATCAGACTTACTTGCGAACCCAAAGAAGATAACATTATCATCTTGCCTCCTACTTACGGAATGTACGAAGTGAGTGCTTCGGTGAATAATGTAGAAATTCAGAAAATTCCATTAACACCTGATTATCAACTGGATACTGATAAAATTATTTCGGCAATTAATCCAAAAACAAAGCTAATTTTTATTTGTTCGCCCAATAATCCGACGGGAAATTTAATTGATAGACAAGCGATTTTAACCATCATTGAAAACTTTCAGCAAGGAATTGTTATCATTGATGAAGCCTATAATGATTTTTCAGAAGAGCCATCTTTCATTCCAGAATTAGATAAATTTCCGAATGTAATGGTGCTTCAAACTTTCTCAAAGGCTTGGGGATTAGCCGCTTTACGTTTGGGAATGGCATTTGGTAATGAAGAGTTGATTTCTCTTTTGAATAAAATAAAATATCCGTACAATATTAACGGACTTACTCAAAAGCAATTAATTGAAAATATTGGTAATGTTGAGTTCGTAAAAAATTCGGTAAAAACATTAAATCAAAATCGGGCAGATATGATTGTGGAATTGGAGAAACTTCCGATTGTTCAAAAGATTTATCCATCTGATGCCAACTTTCTTTTGGTTAAATTCTCAGAAGCAAAGAAAATATTCGATTATTTGATTGAACAAAAGACAATTGTGCGTGACCGTTCAAAAGTGATTCTTTGCGACAATTCATTAAGGATTTCAATTGGAACTGCCGAAGAAAACTATCATTTAATGGAGCTTTTAAAGAAATATTAATTAAAAATTTCAATATTATGAAGAAAGTATTGCTATTATCTATCTTACTAATCAGCTATTTAAGCGGTTTTTCACAAGAAAAAGGTTGGGCTTTGGGAGCAAAAATTGGCGACCCATCAGGAATAAATATTCGTCATTATCTCAATAATGATAAAAATGCTGTTGAACTCAATGTGGGTGTTTATGGTGGTATTTGGGGTGTTAGAAGTAATTACAAAGATGGTTCGTTTGACGGAGCAGGTTTCTCATTTAGTGGCGTTTATTTATGGCACAATGAAATGACAACCAATCTAAAAAACTACTACGGCTTCGGGGCTCAATTTACATCACGGTCTTATTATGTACCTGACGGAGCGAATAGGAAAGAAATTCCAATAACAGGTTTAGGTGGTTTGGGGCAGGTAGGTATTGAATATTTTCTACCAAGTTCTCCTATTTCTATTTTCTTAGAAGCAGGTGCTTATATTGAACTTGTGCCTTCAATTCTCTATTTTCACCCACAAGGAGGCGGAGGTGTTAGGCTTAATTTTTGAGAAATAAATCATAATGGTTTTGCATAAATCAGCTTATTAGCTACATTTGTAAAACCAACAAGGGGGATTAGCTCAGTTGGCTAGAGCGCTACGCTGGCAGCGTAGAGGTCATCGGTTCGAATCCGATATTCTCCACAAAAACCTTCATACTTCACAGTATGGAGGTTTTTTTATTTTTATATTATCAGACCATTAATTGTTACTCTTCACGGATATTAAATCAATTGATTTTCTTAATTTTCAGTAAAAATTAGCTTAAAATGCCTTATAAATCTTAAAATTCAAGCACAATTTTATGAGAAATAAACTTCATCAAACTTATTATTTAGCCATTTGTTTTCTTATTTTCGTACTCGTTGAAGGCTGTCGAAAAATAGGCTCATCTTCTCAAAATGACATTTTTTCGTCTTATAAATCAACCAGAGACGATAGCACTTTATACGGAAATAAAGCACCCTACATCATGCCTTACAACAGAATTCTCGAACCTACGGGCGAATCTGTTAGTTTTGGTGATGGTTCAGTAGAAAACCATAGTTTAGATGCTATTTTGTTACCTGATAATCAAACAATTGTAGTCGAAGACCGTTATGGGATTGCCTTTTTTGATTCAAAATCTCATCAGCTAATTCACCGTTGGAGTTATTTAAAAGACTCTAAATATAAAAGTAGCATGAATACCTTTTCGGGAATAACGGCAACTATTCACCACGATTCAACTTTTATTTTTTGCAGTGCGGGCGGTAGAGATACCTTTACGAGTGAGAAAGGAGAAAAAATTGCTAATTCTTATGTAACTCAATTTTATTGGGACGGTAAAAAAGCTAAACTCATAAATCTGTTCTCTTTTGAGCCTCTCAAACCTGCAACAATTGCTTTGCCAAACCAAATTATTACGCAGGAGGAGAACGGAGATTTATTTTTTTACACCATTCTAAATGGCAATAATCAATTGGTAAAAGTCCGTGCCAAAGACAAACAAACGGTTTGGACAAAACCCACAGGCGTTGCACCCTTTGGATTAGCTATCGTTAATAATAAAGCTTATGTAACCAATTGGGCGGGAGCAGTTCCAGATTCCACAAATGGTTTGGAAACCGCAGGAATTCCTTGGGGAAGTGCCTATATCGACCCCAAAACAGGTGCAATGTCGCAAGGAACTGTATCTATTTTTGACCTAAATACAGTTCAGTTAGAAAAAGAAATTACGGTTGGATTACACCCAAATGCCATTATAAGTAGTCACGATAAAAAATATATTTACGTAGCCAATGGCAATAGTGACTACATTTCTGTTATCGAAACAAAAACAACCACCGTAAAGGATTCCATTTTTGTCGGACTTTTTAATACTGGAAATGGCTATATCGGAAGTACGCCAAATGCTTTAGCCATTGATAGTCAGGACAAAATTCTTTACGTAGCCAATGGATTAGATAATGCCATTTGTGTCGTTGAATTAAATCACCAAGCTGGAAAACATCAAATAAAAGGTTATATTCCAACTGAAGCGTATCCATCGGGTATTGTACTGAATAACAATCAATTATGTGTAACCAATTTAGAAGCAACTGGAGCAAGAGCCTTAAATGACTCACCAATTGAAGTATTTTCAGTAGGGAAATCTATGGGTGTAAAAGGGTCAAATAAAGTTTCAGCCTTCAATTCTCACAAGCAAATGGCCTCTATTTCATTCATTCCTCTGCCAAGTGAAGGGGAACTCAAAAGTTATACCGAGAAAGTAAAAAGGTTAAACATGAGTTTCAGATTAGCCCTTTCTGAAAGATTACCACGAAAAGGAATTGCTCCAAGACCAGTCCCAGAAAGAATTGGCGAGCCATCAGTTTTCAAACACGTTTTATACATTATCAAAGAGAATCGTACTTATGACCAAGTTTTGGGCGATATTCCCGAAGGTCGTGGAATGCCTTCACTCTGCATTTTTGGGGATAGCGTAACACCAAATCAGCATAAATTGACTTACGATTATTTACTCTTAGATAATTATCACGCTTCGGGAAAAAGTTCAGCAGAAGGGCATCATTGGGCAAGTGCGGCAATGGTGACGGATTATACCGAGAAAAATGTTCGGGCTTGGTTTAGAAGCTACCCACACGTATTGTATGATGCGATGGTTTACAATAAAAAAGGATTGATTTGGAACAATGCTTTAGACCACGGAAAAACCGTTCGTATTTATGGAGAAGCCTGTACATCTGAATTTGACGAAAAAAAATACGACTGGAAAACGCTTTACGATATGCGTGTGGCAGGGAAAATAGCTGATTTCAAATTTAAAAATACCACGACTATTTCGAGAGTAAGACCAATTTTATCTGAGACTTTTCCCGGTGGAGACGATGAACGAGTAAACGACCAAATGCGAGCCGATGCTTTTATCAAAGAATTGGAAGAAACTGCCGCAAAACCAAACGGTAAATTACCTAATTTGATGATAATGGCTTTACCAAATGACCACACATCGGGAACAAGTCCAAAATTTCCAATTCCACAAGCAATGGTTGCCGATAACGATTTGGCAGTTGGTAGAATTATAGAAGCAGTCATGAAAAGTAGATTTGCTGATTCAACCGTAATTTTTATTTCGGAAGATGATTCTCAGGCAGGTTGGGACCATATTTCGGCGTACCGAACAACGGGTTTTATTGTAAGTGCCTATTCAAGATTGCAAAAAACGATTCATACCAGTTATAATCAGACTTCGATGATGAGAACGATAGAGCAAATTTTGGGACTTCCACCAATGAATGTTATTGATGCAACCGCCCTTCCAATGTTTGATTGTTTTACTGATAAACCAGATTTTTCGTTCAAATACAAGGCTGTTCAAAACAAAATTGCTTTGGACAAAATGAACCCCGAACCAAAAGATTTGAAAGGTGCTGCTTTGAAATTTAGCAATAAATCTGTCCAAATGGCTTTTAACAAAATTGACCAAGGACACGATAATTTACTTAACCGAATTCTGTGGTATTCCGTTAAAGGAAAATTGTCATATCCCGCCAAATTTGCAGGAAATGAAGAAGAAGACGAAGATGATGACTAAATCGTCTTTCTATTTTTAACTTTTTATGAGCCATCAAAAGATTTGAATATCTTTTGATGGCTTTTTTATCTGTGTAGGGGTTAGGATTTAGTTGTTAGGTATTAGTGCAATAACTCGCTATTAACCAAGTTATTGCAACATTTTCAAACATAAACTATTTTTTAACGAATCCTTAAAATCTTACTTTTTAAGCTATTCCATTATCCATATTTACCATAAAATCTGATAAAAATTTGCAAGTAAAAAGTTTTAAAAGTAAGTTTGTTTCAAATTTAACCAATTGGTTAAATTTGAAAGTTAAATCATTTAGTTAATGTCAAAAATTGATACCATAACAACCGAAGAGAAAATCTTAGCTGCCGCTGAAGAAATTTTCTTGCGAGATGGATATTCAGGTTCACGTATGCAAGATATTGCTGACCTCGCAGGAATGAACAAAGCTCTCTTGCATTATTATTTCCGTTCAAAAGACAAGCTCTTCGAGTATATTTTTGATAAAAAAATCAGTTTGATGTTCCCAAAAATGGAAGAACTTTTTGATGAAAATGCTTCATTCATTGAGATTCTATCTGGCTTTATTGAGAATTATATCAAGTTATTAATGGCAAATCCATTTCTACCACTTTTTGTCATTACAACTATCAATAAACCAGACCGAGAAGATTTTTTAGAAAAATTACCAATCTTTTTAAAAAGACGCTTAATCGAATTTTATCAAAGAGATTTGGCACTTGGCAAAGTCAGAGAACATCATCCAGCCCAATTAATTATTTCGGTTTTTGGTATGTGTGTATTTCCATTTATGGCAAAACCGATACTGAAAAAAATGTCAAATATGAACGATGAGGAATTTCAAGAATTCATGCAAAAACGAACACCTGAAGTACAAGGATATATAAAATTGATTTTAGAACCATAATCATTAGACACTGTAATGAATAAGTTGAAACATATTTTCATCATACTAAGCTTTTGTAACTTTTCAATTTCCGCCCAAACCACGTTACAATCTTGTATAGAGTTAGCAGAAAAAAACAGTCCTCAAGCACAACTTTTGCCCTTGGTGAAAGAAGCCGAAAATGTACAAATTGGAGCTTTGAACAAAAACTTGCTCCCTCAAGCTTCTTTGGGTGGACAAGCTACTTGGCAATCTGCGGTAACGAGTTTACCCATTTCTTTACCTAACATTTCTGTTCCGACAATTTCAAAAGACCAATACAAAGCAACCTTAGATTTAACGCAAAATATTTGGGATGGCGGATTGACAAAAGGACAGAAAAAATTAGCTTCTGCTGCGGCAAACACCGATTCAAGGAGTATTGAAAACAATATTTATCAGCTGAAAGAACAAATTTCAAACCTCTATTTTGGGATTTTATTAGCCGACAAACAATTTGTCAATACTGAAATCACAAGAAATGACCTTGAAAGTCAATCGAAGAAAATTCAAGCAAATTTACAAAATGGAACCGCTATCAAAGGCAATGTTTTGATGATTGAAGCTCGTTTGATTGAACTAAAACAAATTCAAAGAGAGATTAAAAGTAGAAAATTAGCGGCTTTGAAAGGGCTTTCGATTTTGACAGGGAAAGATTTCTCTGAAAATATAATTTTAGAAACACCTCAAAATCAAGCACTTGAAGAAAGTAACATCGACCGTCCAGAATTAAAATTATTTGATGCTCAGAAAGATTTATCCGAAGCTAATAAATCGCTTATTAGAGCAAAATATGCTCCAAAGGTTAATTTATTTGCGACTGGTGGATATGGCAGACCGGGGTTAAATTTCCTTTCTCCCGACTTTAGTACCTACTTTATTGGCGGATTAGCATTCAAAATTCCGTTATCGCATTTATACTTGAAAACACAAAATTCAGATTTACGACAATTGGATATTAATAAAGAGAAAATTGACCGTCAAAAAGAGCTTTTCCTACAGCAAACAAATTTGAAATTGGCTTCTCAAAATGAAGAGGTAGCAAAATTACAAGACCAAATTAAAGAAGATGCCCGATTGATTGAAATTAGGGAATATATAAAAAAAACAGCTGAAAATAAACTCGAAAATGGCATCATCACGGTAAGTGATTTTATTTCCGAAGTAGATAATGAGGCAACCGCAAAGCAAAATTTGAGTTTGCACCAAGTTCAATTACAACAAATTATCAATAACATAAAAATAACAAAAGGTAAGTTTTAATGAAGGGGTTAGGATTTGGGGTTAGACTTCTTTGAGCCTTAGTGACTTAGTGGCAAAACATAAAATCAATCATTTATAGCAATGAAAAAATCATACAAAATATATTTTCTTTCAGCATTTATTTTTGGCTTATCAGCCTGTAATTCTTCCAAAAATGACTTTGATGCAACGGGCGTTTTTGAAGCTGATGAAGTTATCGTTTCCGCAGAATCGAGTGGGAAACTGCTCAATTTCGGTATTTCAGAAGGAGATAATTTGAAAAAAGGACAAGAAATTGGTGCAGTAGATTGCCAAAATATTGGTTTACAAAAAGCTCAAGTTCAAGCGAGTATCGAAGCCTTGAAACTAAAACAAAATAATGCTTCGCCACAAATTGAAATTTTAGCAAAGCAAATGGATAGTCAAAAATCGGTAATGGTTACTCAAAAAGAGCAATTAACTGTTTTGGAAAAAGAACGAAAAAGAATCCAAAATTTAGTAAACGCAGAAGCCGTTCCGACCAAACAATTAGATGATATTGTGGGGCAAATCGACATTTTGAAGCGTCAAATGGAAAGTACCCAAAGTCAATTGGCGGTTATTACGCAACAAATTGCCTCGCAAAAAGAGCAGGTAAATATCCAGAATAAAGGCATTTTGAGCGAGACACAGCCATTACAAGTACGAGTTTCTCAAATTGAAGAACAGTTAGGACATTGCAAAATCACCAATCCAATTGATGGAACAGTTTTAGTAAAATACGCCGAAGCTCAAGAAATTACAGGCATGGGCAAGCCACTTTATAAAATTGCCAATTTGGAAACCATGACACTTCGTGCGTACATAGCAGGCACTCAATTAGGACAAGTCAAAGTAAATCAACCTGTTAAGGTTTTTATTGATAATGGTAAGGACGGTTCATACAAAGAAATGACTGGAACTATTTCATGGATTTCGAGTAAATCAGAATTTACACCAAAAACCATTCAAACCAAAGACGAAAGAGCAAATTTGGTTTACGCTACCAAAATCAAAGTAAAAAACGATGGTTTTATTAAGATTGGAATGTACGGAGAAGTGAAGTTTTAGATTCCAAAATCACAAAATCACTATTCACAAAATCACTCAATCCTAAACATGGCAGAAGTAATCATTCAAAATATCACCAAAACCTACGAAAAAGGAACCGTAAAAGCACTTGACAACGTGAGTTTTACAGTAAAATCTGGTGAACTCTTCGGACTAATTGGGGCGGATGGTGCAGGCAAAACCAGCCTTTTTCGGATTTTGACCACGCTGTTAATTCCTGATAGTGGCAAAGCAAGTGTTGCAGGTTTTGATGTGATTCAAGATTTTAAGAAAATTAGAGAAATTGTGGGCTATATGCCAGGAAAATTTTCTTTATACCAAGACCTAAGCATTGAAGAAAATCTCAATTTTTTCGCTACCGTTTTTGGAACGACCGTTGAAGAAAACTATGAATTGATTCGGGAGATTTACGTACAAATTGAGCCTTTCAAAAAACGTTTAGCAGGACAACTTTCGGGAGGAATGAAGCAAAAATTGGCTTTGTGTTGTGCTTTAATTCATGAACCTAAAGTTTTATTTTTGGACGAACCCACAACGGGCGTTGACCCAGTTTCGAGAAAAGAATTTTGGGAAATGTTGGGCAGATTGAAAGAACGTGGAATTACCATCATGGTTTCAACGCCATACATGGACGAAGCCAAACTTTGCGACAGAATTGCTCTAATTCAGAACAGTAAAATCTTAGATATTGATACATTAGAAGGTATTTTGAGCAAAAACAAACAAAATTTATTCGCTGTAAATAGTGATAAAATGTATCAATTATTGAAAGATTTACGAGCTTATCCCAATACCATTTCTTGCTTTGCCTTCGGTCAAAAACACCATTTACAGCTCAATTCGGGCGAAAACAGTTTGAAATCACTTTTACCCTATCTCAAACAAAAAGGACATACTAATATTTCCATCAAAGCTATCAGTCCTGATATTGAAGATACTTTTATAAAATTAATGCAAGATGCTTAGCCAAGAAACCGTCATAACAACCCATAATCTCACCAAATCTTTCGGAGATTTTACCGCCGTAAATGCCATCACTTTTGAAGTAAAAGCAGGAGAAATTTTTGGTTTTTTGGGAGCAAATGGGGCAGGCAAAACCACTGCTATGAGGATTTTATGCGGCTTGCTCTCCCCCACTTCTGGCGAAGCAACTGTTGCAGGTTTTGATGTTTACAAAGAAAATGAATCTATCAAAAAACATATTGGCTACATGAGTCAGAAGTTTTCATTATTTGAAGATTTGACAGTTCGTGAAAATATTGAGTTTTTCGGCGGTATCTACGGGCTTTCCAGAAAAGAGCTTAAAGAAAAAGGCAACGACTTAATTCAACGACTTGGCATGGGAAAAGAAGCCGAAAAATTGGTTGGTTCTTTACCTTTGGGTTGGAAACAAAAAATTTCATTCTCAACTGCCATTTTGCACCAACCTAAAATCGTGTTTTTAGATGAACCGACTGGTGGGGTTGACCCCATTACAAGACGTCAATTTTGGGATATGATTTACGAAGCCACCGACTCAGGAATCACCGTTTTTGTCACTACGCACTACATGGACGAAGCTGAATATTGCAACCGAGTATCCATCATGGTGGACGGAAGTATTTCAGCTTTGGATACCCCCAATAACTTAAAACACCAATTTGACACCGATTCTATGGAAGGCGTTTTCTTGAAATTAGCAAGGCAAGCGAAGCGGGGAGAATAATAATTAACCGCAAGGACGCAAAGACGCTATTTTATTAAAATTAGAGAGACAGGCGAAGAAAGGAGAATAATAATTAACAGCAAGGACACAAAGACACTTTTTTTGAAAGTAGTGAAAAATAGAAGACACTTAGCGTCCTTGCGGTATATCAACAAAATCATGAAACTATTTTTCGCATTTATCCGCAAGGAATTTTGGCACGTACTTCGGGATACTCGCAGTTTAATTATTCTTTTGGGTTTGCCCGTGATGATGATGCTTTTGTTTGGTTTTGCTTTATCAAACGAAGTAAAAAACTCAAATATTGGCATTTTAGACTTATCGCACGATGAAAGTACGATTCAACTTGCGGATAGATTTGACCAAAGTCGATACTTTTCTGTTACTCAAAAGTTAAAGCGAGAAAGCGAAATTGCGGAAGCCTTTCGTAAAAATGAGTTACGGATGGTGGTAATTTTTCCACCCAATTTTCAAGAAAATATTTCGCATAACAAACAAGCTCAAATACGATTTATTGGCGATGCTACTGACCCCAATACTTCCAATATAATGATAAATTATGCTACGGCAATTATCAGAGATTATCAAAATGAGATTTTAGGCGAGCAGAAATTACCCTACCGAATTGAATTAGAAAGCAGTATGTTGTACAACCCAAAATTGAGCAGTGCCTTCAATTTTGTACCAGGCGTTATGACCTTGATTTTGATGCTTTTAGGAGCAATGATGACTTCTGTTTCAATTGTAAAGGAAAAAGAAAAAGGTACTATGGAAATTCTATTAGTGTCACCTATGCGTCCAATTATGGTGGTTATTACCAAAGCAATTCCCTATTTATTACTCTGTTTTGTGGACGTTTTACTCATTTTGCTCTTAGCATACACTGTGCTTGATATGCCCATGAGAGGAAATATCGGCTTGCTTTTAGCAGAAAGTATCTTGTTCATTTTCACCACTTTATCTTTAGGTTTATTGATTTCAAACTTGGTCGATACCCAGCAAGTTGCCATGTTTATTTCGTTGGTAGGTTTATTAATGCCAGCCTTGATTTTTAGTGGATTTATGTTTCCTTTAGAGAATATGCCATTACCAATGCAGGTTATAAGTAATATCGTACCGACTAAGTGGTTTTACAGCATTGTGAGTACCATTATGGTGAAAGGATTAGGCTTTGAGTATGTCTGGAAACAAACATTAATTTTAGTTGGCATGACGCTATTTTATCTTACGATAGCCATGAAGAAATTTAAAATACGATTGGAATAGTCAAGTGACTTGTGAATTATTCACAACTATTAAAATCACAATTCACAACTATCAAAACGTTATGAGAAACTTATCATTCATTTTACAGAAAGAATTTAGACAAATATTTCGGAATACCACCATACTTCGAATGATGTTTATCATGCCCATTATTCAGTTAATCGTAATTCCCTTAGCTGCCGATTATGAAATTAAACACTTGTCAATTAGCGTTATTGACCAAGACCATTCGAGTTATTCGAGAAGATTAATTTCTAAACTTACGTCTTCTGATTATTTCCGATTAGTCCAATACGACAATGATTATTCAAAAGCTTTAGACAATGTTGGCAAAGGAAAATCAGACTTAATTTTAACAATTCCAGCTCATTTTGAAAGAGATTTAATCAAGGAAAATTCCGCAAAGTTAGCTTTAGCCGCCGATGCTTCCAATAACGTAAAAGCGGGACTTGGTTCGTCGTATGCCGTGCAAATGATTGCTGATTACAATAATGACATTAGGGAGGAATGGATACAACTGCCCAAGTTTGTGGATATGCCCCAAATACAAATTACAACTTCAAATTGGTATAATCCCCACATTGATTACCACCTGTTTATGGTTCCTGGCATTTTGGCGATTTTAGTCACGATGGTTGGTAGTTTTTTGGCAAGTTTAAATATCGTTTCGGAAAAAGAAAAGGGAACAATTGAGCAAATAAACGTTACGCCAATTAAGAAATATGAATTTATTTTAGGCAAATTAATTCCCTTCTGGATTCTCGGAATGATAACAATCACCATCGGAATGATTGTAGCTTTCGTCATTTTCAAAATCATTCCAATTGGCTCATATTTAACTATTTATGGATTTTCAGCCATATATTTATTGGCCGTTTTAGGCATTGGCTTATTAATAAGTACCTTCTCCGATTCTCAACAACAAGCCACTCTTTTTGCCTTTTTCTTCATGATGATTTTTGTATTGATGAGCGGACTTTACACCCCTATTGAAAGTATGCCAGATTGGGCAAGATACATTGCCAATTTCAATCCACCCATGTATTTTGTAAAAGTTATCAGAGCCGTTTTCATCAAAGGGAGTTCGTTTTCGGATTTGCTTCCTGACTTCCTCAAAATCATCGGTTTTGCTATTTTCTTCAACGGATTAGCTATTTTCAATTATCGTAAAAGAAGTGCATAAGGTTTGTTGAACCACATTTTTGGGTAAAGTGCCAAGAGATTATATCTTTGTACTTTACCTACAAAATTTCAACAAACACAAACATGAAAAAAATACTTCTTTTATTAGTCATCAGTGCTTTATCATTAAAGGTAAACGCTCAAATGATGTCCGTTGCACAGCAAGATTCCGCTTTTATTCGTGAAAACTATGTAAAATCGCAAGTGCAAATTGAAATGCGAGACGGAACGAAATTATTTGCAAATATCTACACGCCCAAAGATGCTTCTCCGACCAATAAATATCCAATAGTGATGCAACGCACATGCTACGATGTTGCTCCTTACGGTAAAGATGATTATGCTAAAATGTTGTATTATTCACGTTATATGATGCGAGAAAAATTTATTTTCGTTGACCAAGACGTGCGTGGACGTTGGATGTCGGAAGGAACATGGACAAACATGACCCCACAAATCTCGAACAAAACCAAGAAAACCGACATTGATGAGTCAACTGATACTTATGACACCATTGATTGGTTAGTAAAAAATGTACCTAACAATAACGGCCGTGTGGGACAATACGGAATTTCTTACCCTGGTTTTTATACCGTTGCAGGAGCATTAAGTGGGCATCCAGCCTTAAAAGCTGCTTCTCCACAAGCACCCGTTTCAGATTTTTTCTTTGAAGATTTTCACCATAACGGTGCGTTTACCGTTGGTTACGGTCTAACTTTTCCTGTTTTTGGTGTTCAACATCCTAAACCGACAGCTGATTCTTGGTACGATGATAAATTCCCAACCATAAAAACTGCCGATGGTTTTGAATGGTATAAAACCATGACTCCGCTCAAAAATTTCACTAAAGTTTACGGTGATAATTTCTTTTGGCAAGAACATACCGAACACCCAAATTATGACGAATTTTGGCAAAAGCGTAGTATCATTCCTCATTTAAAAAACGTTAAAAATCTTCCTGCCATGATGGTTGTGGGCGGTTGGTTTGATGCCGAAGACTTACCCGGTCCTTTGAATGTTTACAAAAATATTGAAAAAAATAACACCAACGTTTACAATACCTTAGTGATGGGGCCT
This sequence comes from Cytophagales bacterium, assembly GCA_013298805.1. Lineage (GTDB taxonomy): Bacteria > Bacteroidota > Bacteroidia > Cytophagales > Spirosomataceae > Arcicella. Next base: position 13,788 of record JAAFIU010000076.1, read on the forward strand.
TTTGGTCACGGTGATTGGGCTCGTGAGCGTGGACATCATTTTCATTCTAATGTTTACTTTGGCGATAGTATTTCAACCTATTTTCAAAAAAATATGGAGTTAAAATTCTTCAAACACTTTTTGAAAGAATCAGGCGATGGCAAAACAGGCTTGCCCGAAGCATTTTTATATGATACAGGTAAAAAAGAATGGCGTGAATTTTCAGAATATCCCCTAAAAACAGCTCAGAAAGTTGATTTCTACTTAAATTCCAACGGGAAAATTGCCACAGGAACAGCAGGAAATGGTTTTAGCGAATATATTTCCGACCCTTCAAAACCAGTTCCATATACGGAAGACCCAAAACAAATTTTAGGATTTTCTCCGAGAAATTACATGAGCGAAGACCAACGTTTTGCGGGTAGAAGAACCGATGTTTTGACTTTTGAAACTGATATATTAACCGAAGATATGACTCTGGGCGGTGAAATTATGGCAAATCTTAAAGTCTCAACAACGGGAACAGATGCTGATTTCTTCGTGAAATTAATCGACGTTTATCCTGGAGATGAAAAAAATAGTCCATACACTCCAAAACACATTACTTTGGGTGGTTATCAGCAAATGGTTCGTAGTGAAATTATGCGTTCACGTTTTAGAAATTCATTTTCGAAGCCAGAACCATTAGTGGCTAATCAAAAAACTGACGTAAATTTCCGCTTGCAAGATGTTTTGCATACTTTCAAAAAAGGGCATAAAATCATGATTCAAGTACAATCAACTGCTTATCCGTTGTTTGATATTAACCCTCAGAAATACGTAGAAAATATTTATAAAGCTGATGAAACTGACTTTCAAAAAGCAACGCATAAAGTTTATGCAGATAGTAAAATAACTGTTGAGATTTTAAAGTAGTTACTGGAAATTGGTTATTGGTTAATTGGTTCAAAATGCTCTCAATAAATCAATCTCTCTAAGTAAACAAGCAAACTAACTATTAACATAGATATGAAATTACTCCTTCTTAGCATTTTCAAAATAATATTGTTACAGAATCAGCCACAAAAGATAGATTCTATCAAAGTGCTTACTCCTAAAGATGTCATTCAGAAAAGAATTGACTCTTTGGCAACTTCGCCATTTCTGGAAAATGGGTTTATTGGTATAAGTATAAAATCGGTAAATTCTGATAAAAATATTGTGGAGTACAATGCTAAGAAGAGTTTAACACCAGCTTCAACCCTCAAATTAGTCTCCTCTGCAACTGCTTTAATTGCTTTAGGCTCTGATTTTAAATACACCACAACACTGGAATATAGTGGTGAAATTAAGGATTCTGTCCTTACGGGAAATATCATTATTAAAGGCTCAGGCGACCCATCTTTAGGAAGTTGGCGGTTTAAAAATCAGCCTGATTATAAGCAATTAACCGAAAATTGGGCAAAGAAAATTAAATTGCTTGGTATCAAAGAAATCAAAGGGAGAGTATTTGGTGATAGTAGCTTTTTCGATGAAAACGTAATTTCAGATGGTTGGACATGGGGTGATATGGGCAACTACTACGGAGCGAGTGCTTATGGCTTGAACATGAACGAAAATTTGTATTGGGCAACCTTCAATCCTGTCAAATACATGGAAAATGCTCCTTTGGTAAAAACTTCTCCCGATTTACCATACTATACAAAAATCAATCGAGTCCTAACCGACAAATCTGGCACAGGTGACCAAGTTAATATTTACTCAACGCCGTATCAAGATGTTTTAATCATGGAAGGATTTATTCCTGCGGGAGACAATTTCTCTGTAAAAGGCTCAATCCCAGACCCTGCTTTGTTTTCTGCATATATTTTACACAAAAAAATAGAGGAATTAAACATCAAAATCACCGAAAATCCAATTTCACTTTTAGAAGCCAATAAGAAAAATATTTCTTTACAAAAACCTATTCAAAGTACGCCAATTGATTCATTGCAATCTCCTCCGCTAAAAGATTTGGTAAAAGAGTGTAACCTTCATAGTATCAATTTATACGCCGAAGCATTTTTGAAAACACCTTCAGTTATGCTAAATTTAGGCAGTACCACCGATGCTTCTGTAAAAGGGTTAAGACAAATTTGGCAAACTAAAGGTGTAAGATTAGAAGGTTTAAAAATGAAAGATGGTAGCGGACTCGCTCCTGCCAATAGTATCACGCCCAACAACATGACAGATATTCTCAAAGCCATGTTTTTGGAAAAATCCTACGATGATTTTTATGAATCAATCCCAGTTGTTGGAGTCTCGGGAACAGTGGCTAATTTAGGGAAGAAATCTAAAGCAGTTGGAAATGTACACGCCAAAAGTGGTACAATTGATGGCGTAAAAGCATACTCAGGATATTTCACAGCACAAAATGGAGAAATTATGTGCTTCTCAATGATGTTCAATAAGTACAATTCAGATTTTGGTTCTGCCACCAAGGAGTTAGAAAAACTTATGATTTTGATGGTGGAATTGTGAGTTTATCTTGTCTAAACTAAGATATGTTTAAGTATATTTTATCCGAAATAAGATTTTGGGATTTTAGGGTAACTTGGTAAATAGGAGCTAACCGAATAATATTTGGTTGGCTCTTATTCATTTTGTAAAATTTGATTCTTATTAACATTTTTTGTTAGTTTTAGGCAACAACATTTTACCCCACCTC
>JAAFIU010000190.1 GCA_013298805.1 Cytophagales bacterium
GTAATAAAAAAGTCGATAAGAACTCAGCTATTCTCAAAATCAGTAAAAATTACTCTAATCTTTTGCAAAAAGTGGCATAAACCAAAAGCTGTCCCAAAATTACTTTTGAGACAGCCTCTTTTTATTGATTTTTTATATAATCGAATTTAGTTCTTAAAATAAAATCTGAATCTTCATCCCCTAAGTCAACGGCTCGTTTAAAATCATTAATGGCGTTGTCAATCTGACCTATGGAATAGCGAGCCATTCCTCTCCAACGTAATGTGACTGCATTTTCTGAACGATAATACCAATCGGCTTTGTCAAATTCTAAAAATGCTTTGTCATACTCTTCCAACTTGTACAAAGTTTTACCTTTCCAGACGTATGATTCAGCAATGGTATTATCGAAAGAAATTGACTGCTCAAAATCAAATAAAGCTGAATAATAATTTTCAAGTTGAAATTGACTTTTTCCTCTTAAAAAATATGCCTTCGAGGATTTGGGGAAATATTTAAGTTTTTCAGAAAAGAATTGTTGGGCTTCAATATACCGTTTTTCATCCAATAATAACTCGCCTTCTCCTAATTTTTCTCGGTCACGGAATGAAAAGAATTTTTCCTCTAACCAATTAAAAAACATAATGGTCAAGACGAAAGGCAAGAAAAAAAGCAATAATAACCATTCCATAATTTCTTCATTATAAACTATCTAATTCCAATTTTATTTTCTTCGGTAAACCCTCTACAACAACTTCATAAGAGTGATTGGTTAATTCAATCAATTGTTTCGTGGGTGCAAAGTCCCCGTTAACTGTATTCCAATGTTTTTTATTCATGTGAAATGCCCCAACGATGTAAACAAATTGTTCTCTGAGCTCTGAGGAAAAATTGGGTTCACACTTTAAGGTAACTTTAAATTCTTCGGTATCTAAACTTATTAGAGCAAACATTTTTCCAGCCACTTTATAAACTAAAGTGTCTGGACCAAAAGGAAGTTCTTCTATAACTCCTTTTTTGGATAGGCAAAATTCTCTAAATTCTTCTATATTCACTTTTGAAGATGGACAAGGCTGAAAAGCTACAACTATTATCTAAAAAATGCACGATAAATCATGACACATAAACACATCAAGAACATCAAAATTGATATTTTATTGATAAAGTGCATGGTTTTGATATTAAAATTAGTTGGCTTTGAAGGGTCTGCTTTTCCGAATATTCTAAAGAAATAGCTGAAAGCTTCACCTAATTTGAATTGGTCTTTTAGTCTGGACATTTTTTTGAACCTCAAATCTCCAGATTTGAGAAGTTTTCGTTTGGACGATTCTGGAGAATCGTTATACATTATTTGGTTCAAACCAAATACCGTCTTCTTTGATAATCTCAATCAATTCATCGACTGCATTGTCTGAATGAACAGATTTCTTTACTACATTTTGCCCACGATATAAAGCAATTTTATCTTTGCCTACCCCCACATAACCGTAATCTGCATCAGCCATTTCACCTGGGCCATTGACAATACAACCCATAATTCCGATTTTTACACCTTTCAAATGTTCCGTTCTTTTACGAATCAGAGCGGTAGTTTCTTGCAAATCAAATAGTGTTCTGCCGCACGACGGACACGATATATATTCGGTTTTACTCATTCGTGTTCGAGCCGCTTGCAAAACACCAAAGGCTGTGGAATTGTAACTTTTTGAGCGGGTTAAAAGTTCTGATTTTGTTGATAATTCTGGCATTTTCAGTAAAATACCATCACCAAAACCATCAATTAACAAACCTCCACAGTCGGTAGCAGAAAATAATTGAAAATCACTTTCTGGTAAATTTTCATATTGCCTTAAAATTACAACAGGAATAGTGATTTGGTTCTTAATTAGTTCAAAGAAAAATCTGCGTAACTCAGGCATTGCGTGGGCATTATCAGTTTGGACACAAAGAACCGTTTTCTTTTCAGATTTCAATAATGATAGTACATTTTCGTCTAAATCTGACAAAGACAATTGAAGGAAATTAAGGCTTTCGTGTTTATTTGATGCCTTGATAAACTCTTCCAAAGAAAACAAAGGGAACTTGTTGACTTTATCTGGTTGTTCTTGCCAAACACTAACATCTAAAATCTCTTTCAAACCCATTGGCAACATGAATTTTGCAAGATTTTGAGCCGTATAAATATAATCCGCCCCCAAATCATTCATCGTCCATTTATCAGGCAAAGGCAAATAATAATGTCCAATGTTTTTCAAATCATCATGTTCTGACACTTCAATTTGCGAGTAATCGGCAATTACTCTTGGCACATTGTGTCCTCCAAAATTAGCAACTTCGTGTGTTGTCCTTCTAAAATATTGAAAAGGGTTGATTGGGGAATCATTTTCGATTTTCGATTTATCGTTCTCGAACATCGAATCACGAACATCAAAATTCGAAATTAATTTTGATTTTTCCTTTCTGTCTGAATATCTATCAATCAATGCTTTTGCTACTGGAGCTTCAAATTCTGGGTCTTCCGTCAAACTCACTCTAACCGTATCACCTAAACCATCTTCCAATAACGTACCAATACCAACGGCAGATTTAATTCTTCCGTCTTCGCCCTCTCCTGCTTCGGTAACACCCAAATGTAAAGGATAAGGTTTCAAACCTTCTTCATTTAATTTTTTACATAATAAACGATACGCCTCCACCATGACTTGGGTGTTGGAGGCTTTCATTGAAAGAACGATATTATAATAATTTTCGTCTTCACAAATTCTCAAAAACTCCAAAGCAGATTCAACCATTCCGAGTGGTGTATCTCCGTAACGACTTAATATTCTGTCACTTAGCGAACCATGATTTGTACCAATTCGCATAGCAGTACCATATTCTTTACAGATATTTACTAAAGGCAAAAATTTATCTCTGATTCTATCTAATTCTGCTTGATAAGATGATTCGGTATAATCAATGGTTTCAAAACGCTTTTTATCGGCGTAATTACCTGGATTTATTCTGACTTTTTCAACCAAACGAGCTGCTAATTCTGCGGCATTGGGAGTAAAGTGAATATCTGCAACTAAGGGTACGCTATAACCTCTCACTCGCAATTCCTTTCGAATATTATCTAAATTCTGAGCTTCTTTTACGGATGGTGCAGTAATACGAACATATTCACAACCCGATTCAACCATTCTGATGGTTTGTTCTACCGAACCAATGGTGTCCATTGTGTCAATGGTGGTCATTGATTGTACTCTTATCGGAAAATCTGAACCCATTGGAACATCACCAATATTGACTGTGATGGTTTTTCTCCGAGAATATTCCGTTAATGAATTGGCATAACGATTTCCGTTCTCAATCAAATTTATTACTTGCGAGTTGCTTGACATTTTTTATGATAAAATTGATTACTGTTCATGCGTAAAATCTACCACATAGTCTGGATAGAAAAAATTTAATATACTATACACAAAGGTAAAAAAATACCTCGACAAACTTATAACGTTTATCGAGGTAGATTGGTTGGAAATATTCTGAATTAAAAATCACCAAATGTATCAACCAAATATTTCTGAACAATTGAAATATCACCTTTTGAAGTTAAATCAGGTACATTTTCCTCCACCGCAACTGTAATTACTTTCTTCGGATTTTCGCTCGCCATTTTCATTACTGCAGTTGGCAATTCACGTTCATTTCTGATTGGATTGAATGGTTCTTTGGTTACATATTCCAAAATATCATCATAATTAAAGTGGAAAACATTCATATTTACGCCAATTTTCCCCTTTGAATCACGGGCAGATTCTATTTGTTCATCATTTGGTTTTTCAATAATTTCGACCAAATAACCTTCTTCATCGGCTTTAATAACAGCAAATGATTTTACACGCTCAGGTTCAACACCCAATGCAATACTCTCATAAGAAACCACCGCATTTTGAATTGGGTTTTCTTTTAAGAGCGTTAAAACTTGAACGGAATATAGATTATCTGAATTACAAACTGTAAATCTTCCACCTTTCCATTCAGGTGTTTGGTCTAATGCTTGTTGGATAGCATCGGCTGTTCCTGCTGGTTTTTCACGGTCGGCTGCAATTTGTTGCGTTGCATATCTAAACTTCATTCCCCATGCTTTTCCGTCCTCCACTAATTTATCGTAATAAGGCTTAGTAACGGTATCTTTCGGGTTTTTCAAAATTAAAACTTCGTCATAACCTGCCAAATGTGCGTTATAAATAAGGTAATCCATAAACGGTCTTCCGTCTTTTCCAACGCCAATCATTCCTTTGGGAAGGGTATTCGCCTGCTGAACTAAGGCTGAATCAAGTGTTTCTGAACCTTCAACTTTTTTCATTCGTGACGACATTCCGCCCGCCATGATTAATAATTTTGCCATTTATTTTATGTTCTATTTTTTAATTTAATCTTCTTTTGTTCCCTCATCAACCCGAATGAGGTACGCTTTTCCACCTTGATTTTCAATGGCTTTTGCAACTTCAATCGCATTTTGGGGTGCATAAACAAACATACAACCACCACCGCCCGAGCCATTTATTTTTCCTCCTAAAGCTCCCGCATCTAAACCCGCTTGAATCATTCTATCAATTTTTGGCGTAGAAATTTTCAACTTATCTCGTAAATTATCGTGATGAACATTCAACAAGTTACCCAAATCTTCATCTTTGAATGAAGGCGATTTTAATAATGTCAAGGCTTTTCTTAAAATATCACGATTAGCAATATTTGCTTCAATCAATGCAACTTCGTCATCATTAAGCAAATTTGCATAAAGTGCCAATTCCTCCGCATTTACAGTAAATAATGAGAAAAAAGGGTTAACTTTTTTGATTTTATCAATCGCTTCAATCACACCATATTTTACTCTTTTCAAAATACCAACAGTATCTTTTGGTTCTTGCGAATCTCCCAAAACAAATGTTCCTAATTGGGGTTTCAAAGTCTCGACTTCAATTTTTGGGGTTGATTCTAAATATATCACATTCCCAACTGCTGTTGAATAATGGTCCATCATCCCTCCTGCTTCTTTAAACTCAGCTACCTCCGCCTGATAAGCAATTTCGGCAATAGTTTCATTTGAAAGAATTTTAGGTATATCTGCAATTTTAGTCAAAAAGTGAATCCAGTTTACTAATAATGCTGATGAGCTTGATGTTCCAGAATTTATCGGAATGTTTCCTCGAACTGTACATTCAATACCATTCTGAAAAGTATAACCATTTCTTTGTAAAATATTCAGAGCCGATTTAAAATAGTCCCTTTTGTTTGTGTAGGGCATTTCTGGGAAAATATCAAAGCTTAAATTCCTTTTTATATCTGGTAAATGAATAATTGCTTTGGGTTCGTTAATTGGCTGACCTTTGATATTTACTCTTCGTGAAATAGCCGCAGCAATAACGGGTAAACCTAAATAATCTTGATGTTCTCCAAATAGGCAAATTCTGCCTGGAGTTGATACACTAATGGTATTTTCCATTCAAATTTCGGCAATAAATTACTGTAAAATTAGTGAAAACAATTTGTAAGTAAAAGTAACACAGACTTTAGTCTTTATGTAAAAAATACAAAATAAACAGACTAAAGTCTGTGGCTCGCTAATACTCATCATTCAAGGCAAAAATTGGTTTATTAGTTTTCCATTTTCCACGAGTAAAATCTGGAATCTTAACCGATGTTGACCCTTTAGCAATAGATTCTTCCGATAACGGACTAATAGCAGACCATGCAGCAGCATCATATACATCAATTGGAGGAGCAACATTTTTTTTGATAGATTCAATAAATGCTCTAATTACAAAAAAGTCAATTCCACCATGACCAGCATTTTCGGCACTTTGAGCGTGGGTTTTCCAAAGTGGATGGTCATATTTTTCTTGATATTCCTTAAAATCATCCCAAGAATGAGGCTTTTTACTGATTCCCTCTAAATAAATATGATTGCCATCATTCATCCAAAGTCCGTTTGTTCCTTGCACTCTGAAACCTAAAGAATACGGTCTTGGTACGTTGGTATCGTGTGTAATAGTAATGGTTTCGCCATTGGCACATTTAATATTGGTTGTTACAATATCACCCAATTTGAATTTCACTTTGGCATTTGGGTGATTCTCCCCTCCTTTCTTGACGATATATTCGTGCAAACCCATTGATTTGGTCGCCATTGAGGTTAGATACAAAAATTGGTTTCCACGATTAATATTTAACATTTCAGCAACTGGGCCTAATCCATGCGTCGGATATAAATCGCCATTTCTATCAACTGAATGTTGGGTTCTCCAACGTGCTTCCGAAATTGCTTTTTCACCAAATTCTACACCTCCGCCGTAATACTGTTTTCCGTCATTGAATTTTACTTCCCGCAAATCATGCTGATAACCGCATTGTGTATGCAATAAATCCCCGAACATATTCTGACGCACCATATTCAGAACTGCCATTACGTCCCGACGATAACAGACATTTTCAAGAATCATACAATGCGAACCTGTTTTCTCGAAAGTATTTACTAAATCCCAAGATTCTTGTAAAGTTACCGTCGCCGAAACCTCCACTGCCGTGTATTTACCTGCTTTCATGGCGACTACCGCCATCGGCACGTGCCATTCCCAGGGCGTTGCAATGACAATTCCATCCAAATCATCACGCTTGACCATATTTTCAAAGTCATGTTCTCCGTTTTTATAAACAACGGGTTCTTTACGATTTTTTGATTTGATGAGTGCGAGCGTTTTATCAATTTCGGTTTGATTGATGTCGCAAATGGCATTAATTTCAACATCAGGTCTAAAAAGAGCTTGTTCTACGTGGTTTCGTCCTCTCAGACCAACGCCAATAAAACCAAGTCTTACTTTTTTCTCTTCTTTTTCTTTGCCAAAAATGACATTGGGTAATACAATGGCGGAAGAACCCGCTAAGGCTGACTTTTGAATGAAATCTCGACGTTTCATAGTTTTTTGAGATATTAATGAAGTTATTTTATTTTTTTGTTAAGTTACAAGACATTTTTGAACTACTCTCGTTTCAAAGGTGTTTTTTCAGTGTATTACAATAATTTACACTCTTGTTTAATTATTTTTTAAATTTATTAAACAAAACTAAACAATTATGTAAGTATTCCTGTTGTATTAATTGAACACAAACGCAGATTTAGTTTAATAGTGTTGCTGACAACCTTTCAGACGGCTTTTAAACTTGGAGACTAAATCCCCGAACAACTGTCTCTTTTCCTGACCGAATTAACTCATCGTAAAGGAATAACAAACTTCTAAAAAACATACGAAAAAACGCATGATGCAAAAAAAAGTGGCGGTGTTTAGAAAAGAGCATTTTAATGCTGCACACCGTCTGAATAATCCGAATTGGTCGGATGAAAAGAATGAACGTGTCTATGGAAAATGTAACAACTATAACTATCATGGGCATAATTACGACCTAATCGTACAGGTGACTGGGGAAATTGACCCAGAAACAGGCTACGTAATGGATATGAAAATATTGAGCGAATTAATAAAGATTGAAGTATTGGATAGATTTGACCATAAAAACCTTAATCTTGACACCGAAGAATTTAAAGACCTAAACCCCTCCGCCGAAAACATTGCCATCGTTATTTACGATAGATTAAGACACAAAATCAACGCAAACTTTGACCTTAAAATTAGATTATATGAAACCGAACGAAACTTTGTTGAATACCCTGTTGGTTGATAACAACAATAAAATAATGTTTACTGACGAAGAAATTGGCGATGAGCATATTATGACTTCGGTGGATACTCCCATGCGTGAAGATGCCTTTGAGATGAGCGACGATGAAAAAATTGCTCAAATTGAATATCATTTTCGCCAAATTATGGAAACATTAGGCTTAGACCTTACGGATGATTCTTTGAAAGGAACGCCAAAAAGAGTTGCCAAAATGTACGTAAAAGAGATTTTTAGCGGTCTTGACCCTAAAAATATGCCATCGGTAGCTCTTTTTGACAATAAATATCAGTACAATGAAATGTTGGTGGAGAAAAATATTTCTTTCTACTCAAACTGCGAACATCATTTTGTACCTATTTTCGGAAAAGCACACGTTGCATATATTGCCAACGGACAAGTAATTGGACTTTCTAAATTAAACAGAATTGTTCAGCACTTTGCTAAACGTCCACAAGTACAGGAACGTTTGACGATGCAAATTGCTAAAGAATTACAGAAAATTTTAGGCACGGACGACATCGCAGTAATGATTGATGCCAAACATCTTTGTGTAGCTTCTCGTGGAGTAAAAGATGATACTTCCTCAACGATTACGAGTTATTACGGTGGTAAATTCCAAGACGATGCAACAAAAGCGGAGTTTTTGAAATATATTTCGTAGTAAATTATATTCAGTAATTTTAAAAAGCATTTGGGATAATTTCTCAAATGCTTTTTTTTTGTGGCAAAATTAACGTGTTGGAATTTTAAAAGGTTTTACTTATTTTCACTAAAAAATCTACTCAAAACATGAAAGGACTAAACAAAGTAACACTTATTGGGAATTTGGGCAATGACCCCAATATTCAAACCCTCGAAGGCAATACTAAAGTTGCCAAATTCTCCTTAGCAACCTCTGAAAGTTTCAGAGACTCAAACGGGCAAAATCAAACAATTACAGACTGGCATAATATTGTTCTCTGGCGAGGTTTGGCTGAAATAGCCGAAAAATATCTGCATAAAGGCAGTTTAGTTTACGTTGAAGGAAAACTAAAAACCAGAAATTATGATGATAAACACGGACAAAAAAAATATGTTACCGAAATTGTAGCAGAGCAATTACTTTTACTTGATAAAAAA
>JAAFIU010000338.1 GCA_013298805.1 Cytophagales bacterium
CCTCCAGTCGGTCTCCCAGAGCTTTAACGGATGTTCGGGCATCATTAAAGCAAATTATTACAAATCAATTAACAATTAGTCGCAGCAAACGAATGGAGCATCATGCCGATGCCCTAATTATTCTTCATGTCGTTAGATGTGGCGTCGAAAAATTATGAGTGAAATCGCAAGATTAAGATTTGACGAACTTCCCGTGTCGGAAGATATTAAAAAAGCCGTATTGGATATGGGCTTTGAAACAGCTTCACCAATCCAGTCGGAAGCAATCCCTTATTTGTTGGAAGGTCGTGATGTTATCGGACAAGCTCAAACGGGTACAGGTAAAACTGCCGCTTTCGGAATTCCGATGATTGATAAAATTATCCCTTTTGAAAAGTATGTTCAAGGTTTGGTATTATGTCCAACTCGTGAATTAGCAGTTCAAGTTACCGAAGAAATTAAGAAATTATCTAAGTACAAAAAAGGTGTTTGGGTTACTACTGTTTTCGGTGGAGATTCAATTGACCGTCAGATAAAGTCTTTAAAAGCAGGAGCAAATATCGTTGTAGGTACGCCTGGACGTGTAATTGACTTGATTGAGAGACGTGCTTTGAAATTAGAAAATGTTAAAATGGCAGTGCTTGATGAAGCTGACGAAATGCTCGATATGGGCTTCCGTGATGACATCGAAAGCATTTTGCAAGAAACTAACGAAGACCGTCAAACGGTATTCTTCTCGGCAACGATGTCTAAGCCAATTATGGCCCTTACAGCTCGTTACCAAAATGACCCTAAATTAGTGAAAGTTGTTAAAAACGAAATCACTAATGCTAACATCGAACAATTATATTTTGATGTAAAAGGCAAGGCGAAAATGGAAGTGATGACTCGTTTAATGGACTTTTACGGCGTGAAATTAGCTTTGATTTTCTGTAACCAGAAGAAAAGAGTGGATGAAGTTGTAGAGGAATTGATATTGAGAGGATACGCTGCTGAAGGTCTTCACGGAGATTTACGCCAGGCTCAACGTACAAACGTAATGGCAAAATTCCGTTCAGGTGCAGTAACTATTTTGGTTGCTACTGACGTTGCTGCTCGTGGTATTGACGTAAATGATATTGATGCTGTTTTCAATTACGATATTCCTTTAGATGAAGAATATTATGTACACCGTATCGGTCGTACAGGTCGTGCTGGCAAGTCTGGTAAAGCCTATACATTCGTTGTGGGTGCAGAACGTAACCGTTTGAGAGACATCATGAATTATACCAAAGTTAAAATTGACAAAGGTGTTATTCCATCGTTCTCTGACGTAGTTGGTGTGAAAAAAGGTATGTTTATCGAAAGAGTACAAAATGCTATTCAAGAAGATGATTTAGCTCTTTTTGGTGATGTTTATGGTTCATTGACCCACGCTGGTTTCTCTAACGAACAAATTGTTGCTGCCTTAGTTAAAATGACAATGGGTGTTGCAAAAAATGAATTTGCTGATGAGAATTTAGAAGGTGATAGTGACCGTGGACGTAGAAATGACTCACGTAGTAACGACCGTTTCGGAAGTCGTGACGGTGGTCGTGGAAGCAACGGAGACCGTTTTGGAAGTCGTGATGGAAGAGATTCTGGTGGACGTTTCGGAAGCCGTGATGGCGGAAGAGATTCTGGTGGTGGACGTTTTGATCGTTCTGATTCTCGCTCTGCAGTTGGTGGTCGTTCAAATGACCGTCAGCGTTCATTTGAAGACCGTGGCCCACGTACTGATAAAGCTGGAAAACCATACCGTCAAGATGCCAACATGGTAAGAATGTTTGTAAACATTGGTTTTGATGAGAAAATTTCTCCTGCTAACATCGTAGGTGCATTTGCAGGTGAGTCTGGAATTCCAGGAAACACATTAGGACAAATCAATATTTTTGATAAATATACATTTGTTGATGTACCAACAGAATACGCAACAACTGTATTAAATAGAATGGAAGGTGCTTCAATCAAAGGAAAACGTGTGAACGTTGAGATTGCTAAACCAGCATAATTTCTATCAAATAAATTCTTTGAAGCGTCAGTCGATATTTTCGACTGACGCTTTTTTGTTTTGGTGGAAGAGAAAGGTTCAATATAATATTCCATTTAATTATGAACCTGTTTAGACAGGTTCTATTTGAAAATTACAAGTTTTTTAGATTTTGAACGAAGATAATTAAATGTACTCTTGTAGGTTTATAGACTAAGTGTGATATTTGTAGGAGAATATTTTTCTAACGAAGCGAATTAAGTTCGCATTTATTTTGAATTTAAAATCTACTAAAATGATAGACTTTTCGTTTTGAGATAATATCACGAATAACACTTTGTCAAATTATGAATAAAATTGAGCAGACAAATTTTCTTACTGTTCCAGGGTTAGGAAGTTCTGGAACTAATCATTGGCAAACACTTTGGGAAAAACAATATCCTGATAATTTTAAGAGAGTTGAACAGGAAAATTGGGATTTACCTGTGTGTGATGCTTGGGTGGCAAAACTTTCGGAAGAAATTAATAAAGTTAAAGGTTCTGTTTACTTGGTAGCTCATAGTTTAGGATGCTTAACGGTTGTTCATTGGGCAAATAGCTTTTCATCAGAAAAAGTTAAAGGTGCGTTTTTGGTTGCACCTGCTGATGTAGAATCGTCAAGAAGATTGAGTTTTTTGGAAGGTTTTGACCCTATTCCACGAGTAAAATTACCCTTCAAAAGTATTGTAATTGCCAGCACCACTGACCAATACGCAACTATTGACCGTTCTGCTGAATTTGCTAATGAGTGGGGAAGCCAGTTTATAAATATTGGTAAAAAAGGACATATCAATGCCAATTCTAATATTGGAAATTGGGACGAAGGACAAGATTTTCTGAATAGTTTTATTTCGTAGTATTAATGGTTTTGCTTGAATATCAAATATCCTTCGCCTGTTTAGATGAAGGATATTTGATATTCTAATTCAGCATCATTACACCAATTTCATTTTCTCCGCATCCCAAATAACAGGCTTGCCACTTGCCGCACTCATATTACAAGCCAAAGCAGGAGCTGCGGCTCTTAAACCAAAGGTTGCATCTTCGGCAACTGCTTTTCCAGTACGCACCGATTCAAAGAAATTGGTAAAATGGTCTAAACGGTCGTCATAGCCTTCTGGAGCTTTAAAGGTGATTTCTTTGCCATAATTCCATTTTTTATCATCGTCAGAATACATTGCTTTATAGGCTTTTGTTGATTCTTCTTGCTGAGCTGCCGAAAAAGTATTTACTGAATCATAACCGCCAAATTCAGGTGCTTTTGGGCGTTTAAAACTCTTCACTTTCAAACTTCCCCAACCAATCTCAATAACACCTTCTGTACCAACTATTTTGGCAGGAGAACCACTACTTCCACCATCGGCTAAGTTTACACGAGTAAAAAACTGGAAGGCAGGATGTTCTTTCCTTTCGGGATATTGCATTAATGATGTAACTAAATCATAAGCATCACGACCATCTTTCCAATAATTTAATTCGCCCAAAGCAAAGATTTTATCAGGGCCGATTGACCCCGTGATTGTATGTAAATTGGTCAATAAATGCACAAATAAATCCCCTGCTACACCTGTCCCATAATCTTTGTAATTTCTCCAACGGAAAAATCTTTTGGCATCAAAAGGTACTTTAGGAGCGTCTCCTACGTATTTATCCCAATCAACTGTTTGCGTATTGGCATCCGTCGGAATGGTATATTGCCACGCTCCGTTGGCAGAACTACGGTCGTTAGTCGCCTCTACGTAAGCCAATTCTCCAATAATTCCAGATTGATAAATTTTCTTTGCTTCTGCCGTCAAAACCGAACTTGCTACCTGTGAGCCTACTTGAAAAACCTTTCCTGTTTTCTTTTGAGTATCAATTACGGCTTGTCCTTCATCAATGTGATGCACCATTGGTTTTTCGCAATAAACGTGCTTGCCAGCGTTCATGGCATCAATTGAAATGCGGTCGTGCCAATGGTCAGAAGTACAAATCAGCACGGCATCAATATCTTTACGGTTCAAAATTTCACGATAATCACGAGTTGTGAAAATGTCCTTTCCCCATTTTTCTTTGGCTCTTTCCAAACGTCCAGTGTATAAATCGCAAACTGCCACAAGTTCAACGCCAGGTACTTTCAAGGCGGTATCCGTATCTGAATGTCCAATAATTCCAGAACCGATGAGAGCAATTCTTACTTTATCATTGGCGGTAATTTTTACATCAGATTTTAATGTAATTGTTTTTCCATAAGCATCAGTCAATGCCATGCCTCCAACAAGAAAAGCGGAGGTACTACTAATTTTTTTGATGAAGTCTCTTCTGTTATTTTTCATATTTTGAGCCTTGAAAGATTTGATACTACACTGATTTTAATTGGTATTTAGTT
>JAAFIU010000116.1 GCA_013298805.1 Cytophagales bacterium
TAGTAGGTAAGCCAACAATTACATTGGTAAATTCACTACTACGATTATTTCTACTGAATTGCCCTGAGATACTAAGTTCTTGCTGAGGCTTTTTGAACGTTTTGGTATAATCTATATTGGCATCAACGTTATTTGAATTATCAAGTGATTTTACATCACGGGTTGATGTAATAATAGGAGTTTGGGTAATATCTGTTCCTTTATATATTTGAGATAAAAGCCCATCTTGATAACTGGTTTGATTTCTTGCTCCAAATTTTACCATTGCCGAGATTGAACTGGTTTTTGAAATGTCCCAATCCCAACCAAATTGATAATTTCCGAATAAACCACTATTGCGAGTTTCAGCACCTTGAATGTTAGTCGTTTTTGAACCATCCGCACCCGTCGTAATTTGAGTATTATCAAAACGTCCGTTAATATTATAATTGGCTCTACCAAAACCTCCTAAAGAGAATCCCATTTTGCCTTTACGATAATTTCCGTTTAAAGACATATTACCACCTCTAATCCCGACACTGGTATCAAAATTTAGCGTAAGTCCTTGCAAGGTGTTTTTCTTGGTAATAATGTTAATAATACCCGACGAACCTTCTGCATCATATTTTGCCGATGGCGAAGTAATTACTTCAACCGACTTAATCATATCCGCAGGAATTTGCTTTAAAGCATCAGCAACGCTACTCGCAATGATGGTTGATGGCTTATTATTAATCAAAACTTTTACATTTTGGCTACCTCTTAATGAAACATTTCCGTCCAAATCAACTGATAATGAAGGTACTTTTCTTAAAACATCAGCTCCGTCACCACCTTTATTACTGGCATCTTTTTCGGCGTTATAGACTAATCTATCTACTTTATCTTCCATCAATGCACGTTGTCCTTCTACGGTAACTTCTTGAAGAACTTGTGTACTTGGACTTAATTTGATGACTCCTAAATCAATTTCATCATTTTTATTTACGATTTTAACTTCAACCTTTTTAGATTGAAAACCCATAAATGAAATCGACAAAATATATTCGCCCGTAGCAATTTTTGTTAAAGTGAATTTCCCTTTATCGTCGCAAATTGCTCCATCAACAGGTTTTTTATCTGCTTTATTCATCAAGGCAACACTTGCGTATTCAACTGCTTGCGAAGCTGCCGAGTCGATGACATATCCTGTAATTTTGGCAGAGCCTTTTGGTGCTGCCTGTGCCGTACCTGGAATGGCAGCTTGCTCCGTTTTTCTGCCTCCACCCATACCACCAAATCCGCCACCCATTGGAAATTGAGCTGAAATTTGATTGGCAAAAAGGCCTAAAAATGTTAATAATAGTAATATCTTTTTCATGAATTCTAATGACTTTTACGCCCTAAGTTTACGTAATTTTTACAAAGTTGATGAAATTTATTGTTTGATAAAATTAAAATAGTACAAATGGACTGTTTTTTTTATGAGTGGGAAAACTTCATTTTTTATACTATGGATACATTTCTAACACAAAAATTGCATTTGTAAGCCTTAGTTTATGACAATTCTCGACCAATACACAAAGTGTGCCGATAAGAGGTGATTTTTTGTGGTATCAGGATTATATGTCAATTTCTGATTTTCAATATGTTTATCTGTAGATGTAAAATTATTTTTTAAAAAATTGAATAGCTATAATGCCTAATTGTCTAAATTGTATTCAAAATTCACTAATGAATATTTACTTGTATTAAAATGATAGAAATAACCTCTGAACGCTTACGATTAATACCACTTGATAACGACTTACTTAATCTTTGGAGTTTGCAAGGACGGAAGGCAATGATTGAACAATTAAGGCTTCAACCTTCAGAATGGCTGATGTCTGATTTTGACCGAGAAGAAACAGAAGATGCCCTTCAAAATTTTTGGTTGCCCATGACGGAACAAAATCCTACTGATTTCTTTTGGTACACCAATTGGGAAATTGTCTTGGATGCAGAAAATACCTCTATCGGAGGAATCGGTTTTGCGGGTTTCCCCGACCAAGACGGCGTGACGATGGTGGGTTATTTTATAGATGGCAAACATCGTGAAAAAGGCTATGCAACCGAGGCACTTACTTGTTTGATTGATTGGGCGAAATTAGAACCAAGCCTAAAAACAATCATTGCCGATACGCCTTTCTTTAATTTTCCATCTCAAAATGTACTGAAAAAAGCAGGATTTAAAGAATTTTCAATCAGCGAAACCGAACATATTAATCAGAAAATTCAGTTGAAAAATTGGAAATTGAGGATTAGATAGATTTAAGAATTGCTCTAACTTGTTACAATCAGCAACAACAAAAAAGTCCAAGCCGTTTTCGACTTGGACTTTTTTTCTGCTTTTTATGATGAATTTACTCAGCAAATGCTTTCTCCATTTTTGCTCTATCAAATTCACCTTCGTTATTGGCTAACCAAACCGTAGCCACACCATTACCGATAAAATTAGTAATAGCACGGGCTTCAGACATAAATCTGTCAACCCCCAAAAGTAAAGCTAAACCTTCTACGGGAATCACTTTGATTGCCGTCAGTGTTGATGCCAATACAATAAAACCACTGCCTGTTACGCCCGCTGCTCCTTTTGAAGTTACCATTAAAATCCCGATGATGGTCAAAATTTGTTGTAAATCTAAATGAACATTAAAAACTTGTGCTAAGAAAATAATTGCCATTGAAAGGTAAATCGTTGTGCCGTCTAAATTGAAAGAATATCCCGCAGGAACTACCAAACCAACAACCGATTTTGTACAACCCATATTCTCTAATTTTTCCATTAAAGAAGGTAAAGCCGCCTCCGAAGATGATGTGCCTAACACAATTAAAAGCTCTTCTCTGATGTATTTTAGGAATTTCCAAAGGTTTATTTTATACGTTCTTAAAATCAAGTAAAGTACCACAAAAATAAAGCAAGCCATTGTGCAGTAAACCGTTAACATCAATTTTGCTAAAGGCAAAAGCGTTTGAATTCCATATTTGCCAATGGTAAATGCCATTCCTCCAAATGCTCCAATGGGTGCGAGTAACATCACTTTGTGCAATGCCCAAAAGATTTTTTTGGAGATTGGAGCAAGTGTATCAACAATTTTTTGTCTGCCAGCATAATTGCTTAGAACAACCCCCAAAACGATGGCTAAAAGTAAAACTTGCAGGGTGGCATTGTCCCAAAAGAATTTCATCCAGCTAAATGCTTCGGCAGATTTTGTGTATTTTGAAATATCGCCACCTTTGATTTCAGAAGTAACTACACCGTCGCCAGGGCGAAGAATATTAGCAATAACCACCCCGATAAAAAGTGCAATGGTTGTTACAACTTCAAAATACAGTAGAGCCTTTGCACCCACTTTCCCCACTTTCTTCAAATCTCCCATTGAGATAATCCCCAGAGTGATGGTCAAAAAGATAATTGGGCAAATAAATAGTTTTACGATACTGATAAAAATACTGCTTAGAAGTTCACTAAACGTGGTTTTTATCTCGAATTCAGAAAAATAAAGGCTGAATTTTATGGGTTTTTCTAAGATGGGTTGAAGGGCGACTTCGGGATAAAAATGTCCCAATAATACACCCGATACAATAGCGGTTAGTACCCAAAAGGTTAGATTTTTGAAAATGTGTTTCATGTATTTTAGTTATGAATTATGAATGATGAGTTATGAATTACGAACTATGAATATATCATGCTAATTTTGGGAAGTCATGTCTTAAAATTCATAACTCATAATTCATCACTATTAAATACCAAATGCCAACGTTTAGTAGTGACAATGGAATGCTAATACTGACCATTTGAGTGGCTAATTTGGGATTTAATCCGTAATTGATGGCTATAATTGTGGCAGTATTCATTGAACCCAAAGCAGCACCAACTACCGAGATTTTCCCAATAAATGAATGCTCCCCGATTATTAGAATGTACAAAACAAATATCAGCATGGGAGCAATCAGTAATTTATAAAAAAGTCCGTATAAAAGAGGTTTTATTTGTAAATCATCCCGTTTGAAACTGATTTGTAAACCTATCGAAATTAAGGCTAAAATGCCAAAAGGACTACCAATTTTCTGTAAAATTTCGATACCCCAAACAGGAAAATGAAAATTTGATAAATTCAATACTACTGCTACGCAAAATGATACGAAGGGTGGAAATTTGAAAATGTCGCTAATGATTTTCTTTGCCGAAACTTCTTTCGCTGAATAATACGAAGCCGTGAATATGCCCAAAGTACCACAAACGACAAATGACCCTGCCTGACTCATGAGTACGCCTATTTCTAATCCTTCTTTACCAAAGAGTAATTCAAAAATCGGGAAACCTACAAAAGATATACTACTGATGCCCGCCGTGAGGGTTAATGCTCCCGTAGTGCTACGGTCAAGTTGTAGAATCGGAGCTAATATTTTAAAGAAAATAAAAGAGCAGATATACAAAATGTAAGGCATTAAAATGGGCAATGCTTTATTTTGTTGAAAATGAATTTCAGTGGTATAAAGCAAAGTCAGGGCGGGCAAACAGACGTATATAATGAAAGAATTCAAGACCAAATGGGCATCTTTCGGAAAGCCTTTTAATCGCTGAAGAATTATCCCCAACAATAAACAGACGAAAAGTAGTAGCAAATTGGTCAAGAGAAATTGGTTATATATTTAGTTGTACTTAGTAATGTTATTAATAGTATATGGCACGCAGATTACGCAAATTACCAAATGCAGATGTGTGTACAGGCTTTAAAAAACTTCTTTTGTTATAGTTGTTTAAAATATCCACAAAAATCTGTGTCATCTGCGTGCCATAATTAATCTTAAAATTTAAAGGTCAAATTTCCGTAATAATATGAACCGTTAAATCCAAACTGATTTGCGTTACGAGTATAAGGCACTTGACCGTTTGAATAAGACGCATAATTACTATAAACTTTATCAGGATAAACATCCGTGATATTATTTCCACCAATGGTGATGTTTAAGAATTTGTTTACGCTATAAACAATTGAAGCATCAAATAAATTTTTGCCACCAAATGTTTGGCTTTGGTGCAAATTACTTGTTCCTGCTACTGGTTTGCTCAATTTTTCCCAAGCGGTAACTTCTCCAAAATACGAGCTACGTAAATTTAAACTTAATTTGCCAATTTGATAACCTAAAGAAACCAAAACTTTTGAGTGCGGTTGACTGGTTTCAATTAAGGCTCTACTTACGGTGTCGATTAATAAAATTGGGTTTTTGGTATCTAATTGTAAAGCCGTTGGCGTTGCTTTTACACCTGTGATTTCGGTTTTATTCACCGTCAAAGCTAAACTTGCTGTCAACTTGCTTTTTGTTCCAACTGATTTTTTATAAGATGCTACTACATCAATTCCCTTTGTGCCTGTGTTGATGGCATTGGTGAAAAAAGTAATTTCTTGAAAACCTGCAAAGTTGTTTTTCAGAGCCGTAATATTGTTCACGTTTAAGTTTTCTGTTACGATGATTCTGTCGGTAATATCAATTTGATACGCATCAACGGTGAATAAGAAATTAGGTCCCGCTTTTGCTGTAATACCTACGTTATAATTCCATGACGTTTCTGGTTTTGGGTCTTCAATACCAATTTTTGCCAAGCGTGGGTCGTCAGATGGTAATTGTTTTGTACTACGAATTACGCCATTTTGTACCGTTGAAGTTGTAGCTGCATTGGCAATTTGTTGAAGTAATGGAGCTCTAAAGCCTTTGTTGATTGAACCTCTGATTGAAACATCTTCCGTAATTTTCAAACGAGTTGCCAATTTTCCAGAAATATTACTGCCAAAATCACTATAATTTTCATAACGTAAAGCTCCTGCCACTAACAAACGGTTGGTAATGTCACTTTCTAAATCTAAGTACATTCCAATATTTGAGCGACTTTTATTGGTTAAATCAGCTTTGTCGATACCCACACGGCCTTGTGAACCTGGCGTTTTGTTTTTTGTAGCTGATAAAGGTCCAACGAAAGAAGCGGCATCATCACCAGGGGTTAAAGTAAAATTATCTACTCTGTATTGAGCGCCCAAAGCCACGTTCACCGATTTTGTTCCCCACAAGCCAAGCGTAGTTTTAGAAAGGTTTACTTCTGTCAAACTTTGTCCAAAACCAATTCTACCGATGTAGAAATCTTTTGGAGAACTTGCACCCATTGAAGCATTTGAAGTATTATTAGCATTTTGGTCAAGGTAGTTTTTGCCGTAACCTGTACTAATATCCCAATTCCAACCCGTTGAAGTTTTACGTTTTACTCCCACAAATGATGATAAATCTACTGACGTTCCTGGTAATTGAGGAACATAACCATCTGGGAATAAATCAGGATTTGAAGTAGCACTTGTTGCCAAAGCCGTTCTTAAAAATGCTTGAGCAAATACGTCTTTTTGAGAAAATCCACCGAATGAATATAATGTCCATTCTTTGTTTAAAGGTACATCAAGGTTATAAAAAACTTGAGCCGATTTCATCGCATTACTTCCGTAAGATGTTGGGTGAAACGAACCGTAAGTGCCATTGCCCCAATATCCTCTTGATTTTAATAATGCTTGGTCAGTTGCTGCTACGTTGGTATAAATTCCCGTGTAAGCTCCGCCCGCTACTGGTTGTGGATTATATGCGTCCGCACGGTCAGTTCCTTTAACATCTTGGTAACTTCCAGTAATGTTTAAAGACGCTTTTTTACCCAAATCAAAACCATAATTTAAGCCAACAGTATAGCCTCCACCGTCTCCTTTTGAGGTTACGCCGTATTGAATTTGAGCCGTCCCGTTATTCACTGATTTCTTCAAAACTAAGTTGGCAATACCCGCAATCGCATCTGAGCCATACTGAGCTGCTGCTCCATCACGTAAAATTTCCATTCTTTCCAATGCCAATGATGGTACAGAATTTAAGTCAGTTACAACTGTTCCTTTTCCAACGGTTACATTACTATTTAATGCTGCAAATTGATGACGACGTTTGCCATCCACTAAAACCAACATTTGGTCGGGCGAAAGTCCTTTTAATGAGGCTGGGTCAGCATAGTTAGCTACGCCATTGATACCATTTTTGGCAGAATTAAACGAAGGCGACATAAATTGAACTTGTTGACCTAATTCGGTTTGACCAGTCGTTTGTAATTCTTTGGCACTGATAACATCCACAGGCACAGGGCGTTCAACATTGGTACGTGCAACGGTTGAGCGAGAACCAATTACGACAACTTCCCCCAATTGTGAAACGTCTTCTTTCATAACGACTGTAATTGTCTGATTTGCCGCCGATATTTTTACTTCTTGTTTCTCAAAACCGACAAATGTTAATATCAAAACGTCACCTTCTTTGGCAGCAACGTTAAATTCTCCATTGTTATTAGTCACCGTTCCTCTCGACGAACCTTTTACTAAAACGCTTACACCAGGTAAAACTTCCCCTTTTTCAGTAGTCACTTTTCCCGAAACTTTGTCTTCGATTATTACAGGCAAATTTTCTTTTTCTTCCGTAATTAAGGTTGATTGCTCTTTGTTTTTCTTCAAAACAATTTGTTCCTCTACCACTTCATAACGAAGTTTATTCGGGTATAATAGTTTTGGCAAAACAGATGTTAAAGGCTCGTTATTGGCTTGTAAACTTACATTTTTGTTAGCCTCAACGGTATTGTTGCTATACACAAAATGCACATTGGTTTGTTTTTCGATTTCTTGTAAAACCGTTTTTAGACTTACATTTGATGCTTTAATTGACACTTCACGATTTAAAATCTGTTGAGCCTTTGTGGGGCGAGCTAACGCCATTACTGTGCAAAGCGTAATGAGAATACATTGGGAAATGGTTATTTTCATAAAGGTAAGCAGCGGTTGCCTTGAGAATAAAGATAGTTTCATTGGATTGTTTTTGGATTTAATGGTTTGGCGGTTCTCTCTTTTTGACGAGAGAGAACCTTTTTATATGAATTTTAGAAAAGATTATTTGTCAGGGAACAGTAAGCCGTTATCAGTTACCAGTAAACAGTGATCAGTTACCAGTATTTCGTTAATAGCCTTTTGTTGTTAGTAATAGTTAGAAAAATGTGATTACATATTTCAATTTAAAATGAGTAGCAACGTTTCACAGAATTGTTTTCTGCTAACTGCTAACTGCTAACTGCTAACTGCTAACTGCTAACTGATTACTGCTAACTGATTACTGCTAACTGATTACTGATTACTGTTCACAGCCATTTCCTTTTAGATAAATTTCATCGCCATTGATTTCATATTCGGCATCAATGGAACGACAAACTATTTCAAGAATGGTAGAAAGATGTTCTTGGTCAAAATTGCCAGACAAACGGCAGTTTTTTAAAGCAGGGTTGAGGTGGATATTTACATTGAAGTTTTGCTCAATATTATCCACCACATGCTGCATGGAAGTATTATCGAAATTTAAAGAGGCGAGTTCCCAGTAAAAGGTTTTGTTTTGGGGTAATTCCTTGATAGTCAATACGTCTGATTTGTTTTCTAAAATAACTTGTTGCTTAGGTGTCACAAAAACTTCTTTTTCAGATTCATTCATCACCGAAACTTTACCCGTAACCACCGAAACTTCAAATCTTTCTGTTTCTGGATATGCTTTCACATTGAAACTCGTTCCTAAAACTTTGGTAGTCATTTTACCAGAATAAATCAAGAACGGACGGTTTTCATCTCGCTTCACATCAAAAAAAGCTTCCCCTTTCAAATTCACTTGGCGATACACTCTATCGGATTGATTATAGGATAATTGTGTTTTGGGTTGAAGCCAAACGCTACTACCATCTGGAAGTGAAATTTTTAGAATTTTAGCGGATGAATTTTCATATTTAGCCCAGTCAGAAAGCGGAATGTCTGATTTGATTTTGGCTAAATTATTAACTGATTCTGAATTCCAGTAAAAAGATAATCCGAAGACAATCAGTAGGATAGCTGCCATACTTGCAGCATACCAAACCCAACGTGGCGGCGTATAGAGTTTGATAGGATTAATTTGGCGGTCAATATTTTTACGTACCCGATAGTATAATTCTGAATATTCAACTTCTGATAATTCACTTATTCCATCAGGATTATTTTCAAATGACTTATACCATGCTTCAACCAACATCTGTTCTCCTTCAGAACAAGTGTTGGTTAGATATTTTTCAATTATTTCTTGATTTAGTCTCATTTTGTCGGCTTTCATAGACTAAGTGAGTTGAGCGGATATTTTCCCCTATGCCATTTTGAAAAAAATAAAAAAAAACTTCCGTTGAGCCTCAACGGAAGTTTTAAAAAAGCTGACAAAATAAAAAGATAGGTTATTCAGTTTCAGTTTCTAAAGGTTTTGAAGCGTCAATTCTGAACCATAATAAACCACCCACAATAACCAAACAACCAATGATTCTCACGGGGATTTCGTAACTACCCGTACTACTGAGAATATAGCCGAATGCGGAAGCCATAATTGCCGAGCCTAATTGACCTGCCAATCCCATAGTTCCTGCTACTGTTCCTGCGTTTTTCCCGCCAATATCAGTGGCTACTGCCCAAGCCACTGGAAGTGTAAAGTCTTTGAAGGCAAGTCCAAGAGCAAGAAAAATAATTGCCCAACTGGTATCAACAATCAATGAGCCTGTAATCATGCAAATGCCTGCCATCACCAGACCAAACATTCCGACGTAACGTCTGCCGAATTTTAAACCCTTCTTTTTTGATAAATAATCCGAAGCAAAACCACCCGCCAAGCAACCCGCCATACCCAAAACAAAAGGAAGAGATACCATCCAGCTTAAATCCGATTTATCAATACCACGTCCTTTTTCTAAATATTTTGGCATCCAAGACATATAGAAATATGCACCGTACAATAAACAGTGGTACATTCCCATTAATGCCCAAAGATTACCACTTTTCAAAAAGGTTTTCCAAGGTAATAAACTATGAGAAATGGTTTTTAGGCTTCTTCCTTCTTCAATTTCTTTGACTTCTTCGGCAGAGATTCCTTTCATATCTCTTGGTTCGTCTTTAAACCAAAACCACCAATATATTGCCCAGATTGCACCTAAACAGCCAAAAATGTAAAATACCGAACGCCAACCATAAGCATTGGCTATCATCACAGATAGGAATGGGGCTAATGCTCCTCCGAGTCGGCTTCCCATCCATACAACTGATTGAATACTACCTCTCTGTATCGCAGGAAACCACCGAGCAATCGCAACGGATGCCGTTGGAAATGCTCCTGCTTCACCCGCTCCAAATAGGAATCGAACTATTAAAAGCATATAAAAGCCTTGCACAAAACCCGTAAGAATGGTAAAAATAGACCACCAAATGACAATTCTGAAAAGCGTAATTCTTGGGCCATATTTGTCCACTAAAATCCCCGTAGGAATTTCAAATGCACCATAAGCCAATGAAAAAGCTCCTAAAACTAAGCCCCACTGTTTGTCGCTTAACGCTAATTCGTCCGTAATTTTTGTACCAATTACAGAAATTGAATTCCTGTCGAGATAGGTAATGACAGCAAAAATGACGAATACTAATAATAATTGATACCGTTTTTTCATGATAAAAATAAGATTTTATTTGGAAATTAGTGTTTTAAAAAGTCGTGAATTAATACTTCTATTCATCAATAGAAATATTTTTTGACTTAAATTTTAGGGATAATAACAAACCTGCAAAAATTAAAAATAGTCCCATAAAACTCTGTAAATTATAGGTTTCGTTAAAGATGAAATATCCTATAATGAAAGCATAAGCCGCTTCTAAATATCTGAGATTAGATAAAATGCTTGCTTTTTCAGAGCTTTGAATGGCTTTTGTGAAATAATTCTGAGCAAAAAAACCAACAATACCAATTGCCATTAGCCCACTAATTTCGGTTAAAGTAGGTAGTTGCCATTGAGAGTCGCCGTGTTTGAAAATGCAGATAATGCCACTAACCAATGCCGAGACAAACATGAAATAGTGGAGGATGACTAACTGATGGTCATCATCACCAATTTTTTTGATAACAATAAAAAGCAAACCGCCAAAGACCGCTGAAAGAATACCGATGCTTAAATCGAATAAGCTAATCCGAGTGTCAAATCCTTTCATGACTAAAATGCCGATAAATGAAAAGAGAAAACAAAACCATTGAATAGGTTTAATTTTCTCTTTCAAGAATATGACGGCGGCAATTGAAGTAAAAATTGGTGATAGATATTTTAGGGCAACCGATGATGCAAAAGGAATACGGGTGAGGATGTAAAAAAATGAAAACATCGATATTGACCCAACTAATGCTCTAATAATTAATAATTTACTGTTTTTACCAATCAACGGTATTTTATGAATTTTTAGGTAGGAAACACTTAAAATCCAGCCGATTAATGACCTAAAAAAGATGTGTTGAAAGCTATCAAATTGGGGTAATAATTTGACTAATGCCTGCATCATTGAAAAACAAAAAGTGCTTATCAACATAAAGGTCATTCCTTGACTCCAAGTACTCGTCTTTTTTTCGTTCATTTTCTTAATAAAATACGTAGCCTTCCATTATTTTTCTTACTGTTCTTAGTGTTCCTGCTTTGTCCAAAACCAAGCCTTTGGGGCTTTCTTTCATTTCAATATTTACATCAATTACGCCCGCAGGGTGTTCAATAATGACGAATTCTCGGTTTTGTCCGTTTTCTTTACCAACTTCCGAAGCTACCGTTCCTTTTAATTTTAGGGCAGTTCCCACGCAAATTGCCCCTGTTACGGCATGACTCGGATGTAACGT
Organism: Cytophagales bacterium; assembly: GCA_013298805.1. Lineage (GTDB taxonomy): Bacteria > Bacteroidota > Bacteroidia > Cytophagales > Spirosomataceae > Arcicella. The sequence goes on from JAAFIU010000116.1 coordinate 11,758, forward strand.
TTTAGGAGTAAAGTATAAAGAACGAATATGGTGTTTTGCATCCGTTGGACTGGATAATACACCTATTTTAGGGAGTACGCTATCTTTAACATCACCCATACCAGCTCTTAAGCCTGCTTCCAAACGGATGGCTTCTAATTTCGCCATTAGTTCTTTGTTATTTTCAAAGAATTCTTTGTTTTCGTTACCAACTAAACCAAGGTCTTTGGCTTTTATCAACACCATCAAACTACCTGCATCGAGTATCGAAACCTCGATTCCATTGATGATTTCTTTTAAATTTCCCGTAGGCAATTGTTTTCCTGTTTTTCCACCTACTTGGTCAGATAAATTCATGATGATTGGAGCCGCAGTTCCTGGCACTCCATCAATTTGGGCAGTGCCATTATACTCTACAACACCCTTAGGCGTTTGCACAATTTCCTCAATTGCCGAATTGGTATTGATGTTAAAGATTCGAACTCTGGTTTCAGGAGTCGTTACTTTTACCCAGCCTTTTTCAATGGCAAAAGGACCAACGCCCGCCATCATATTTCCGCAGGGTGGGAGCGTATCCACAATCGGGTTATCAATATCTACTTGGGCAAAAAGGTAATCTACGTCAATATTGGGTCTTTTTGAAGGTTCAGCCATCACCACTTTACTGGTTACGGTTACGGCTGCTCCCAAACCGTCAATTTGGTTATGGTCGGGCGAACCCATCACTTTCAGAATAATAGCGTCTCGTTCTTTTTTATTAGCGGGCAATTCTCTTTTATCGAAAAAAGGTCCTTTCGACGTACCGCCTCGCATATACGTACAAGGAATTCTTCGTAATTCAAGATTAATCGCCCTTTGATTATCGGTACTGGGCTGACTTATCTTACAGCCCGTAATTGCAATAAAAAGAATACTAAAGCAGATATAGTATTTGATAGTCTTGGTCATGTTCTATAAATTTTAAATACTTGTTATTTGCCACAATATTCTGCGGCTGAATATCCTGCACTTCTTCCAAAAACAGCTCCTGATGTTAATCCTGAACCACCTGGATACCCATAAAAAAATACGCCTCCAACCATTTCACCACAAGCAAAAAGTCCTGCGATAGCATTCCCTTTTTCATCCAACACCTCTGCCGAAGTATTCACTTTTACACCGCCATAGGTGAAGGTAATTCCACCCGTAACGGGATAGGCTTTGAAAGGGGGAGTATCCAAAACATTTGCCCAATTGGTTTTATTAAGGCTTAATCCGCTGGTAGATTTACCGTCTTTTATCGTTGGGTCGAATGATGTTTTTAAATCTACCGAGGCATTGTATTCTAATAAAGTATCTAATGCCTGTTGCGGATTCACGCCATGTAGTTTGGTAACTAATTCCTCCAAAGTATCAGCCTCTACAAAACTGGCATCGTGGGTTTTGTATTCACTGTAAAGGAGTTTATC
>JAAFIU010000174.1 GCA_013298805.1 Cytophagales bacterium
AACGGAAAACTCCTTCAAAATATCCTCATGGGTACGTGGCGACAAACAGGCATAAGCAATTTTGTACTTACGGTCGAGAACCATTGAGCCTGTTCCTTCCAAAAACTTACTTTCTGCCTCAGAAACTGATAAATCAATTCTGCGATTGATATAAAATGTTTCGCCTAATTGCTGAATAATGTCTTCTCGACGTTCTAAACGACGATTTTCGGCTTGCATCGGATAAGTTATTAGCGAACCATTTCCGTGAAAAGAAATCCAATTATTCGGAAAAATAGAATCAGGGGTATGTGGTTCGGCAGTATCTTCAATTACGATGACATTTACGCCTGCTTTCTGCAATTGCTCAACCATTTCGTCGAACTGTTTCAGAGCAATTTGTTGAGCTTGTCCTTGATTTTGCTTTCCAAATTCAGCATCTTGAAAAGCATTTGATTCGGCAGTTTCTTGGTTAAATCCAAAATTAACTGGACGAATCATGAGTATGTTGGAAGTAGTTTGTGAACGCATGGTTTTTAGATTTGTGATTTAGTGAATTGTGATTTAGTGAATTTCGAGTCCGATTAAATCCTCACTCATCTATCTCTTAATCACAACTAAAGTTCTAAACATAGTATTCAAATGCGAGTCTCCTTAAATATGGTAAATTTCGAGTCTAATTTTAAATCACAACTCACCATTCACCAACTCACAATTTAAAATTCTGAACGCAATATTGGCATTGACATACAGTGCGAGCCTCCTCTGGCACGTGAAAGCTCGGCTGAAGGCAACATAATAAATGTATTCGTAATTGTTTCGGGACTTCTTTTTCCTGACTCGAAATCTTGCAATAAATCTTCCATTTTCACACATTCAAAACCTGCATTTTTGAAAGCTTCAAGTGTTTTATCATTACGGTCGTAACCAATAACTACGCCTTCTTTAACCGCCAAAAGATTGCAAGAATCTGTCCACTGTTCTCTTGCTCCGTAAGGAAATTCATTATTCCCAGAATATATAAACTTCACATCAAGCGGCTGACAGTCAAGGTCGTAAACCGAAATCTCAGTTAACAACTCTTCTAAACTCTCAATCTCACGAGGTTCATGTTCTTGTCCACGACGAAACTGCACGATATGAACCTCCTCCGCTTTCGGGGATTTCAACAAACCTGCTTTTACCAGAGCGGCATCTTCGTCTCTTATTTGTGGTTTTGCCAACGAACCCAACAATACCCACATATTACGTTTTACTTGGGTAAAAACGGTGTCAATGTGCATATAATCACGTTTATTCGGGATTTTCACCAACGTTACTTTTTCAACAATTTTCTTTTCAAACAAGATTTTAATGACCTGTTTGGCGGCATAAACAGTCGTTCTTTCAGAAATACCAATTAGTAAATGATTTTTCGCCACCATCATTACATCTCCTCCTTCCAAAGTAGATTGAGCGTCCTCCACTTGCTCTTCTGGCAATAAGAAAAGCGTCTCATTATCAGGAATTTCAATCAGGTTTTGACGAATTTCTGCAAAGATTGGGTGATTATAAAAAATGTATTGAACCAACAAAGCCTCACGGGTACGGGCTTGTTTTTTAGGACGATTCAACAGAATATGATTATTGATAGTAATACCAATATCACGAGTAAAAATAAAGTTTGGAATGGGCGGAAAAAGCATTTCTCCCGAAGGCGTTGAACCAGAAATTAAGGTCTTTGCTAACTCAACCGAAGGCAAATTAAAAAGTTCATCGTGAGTTGTGTACCATTCTTTTTCGATGGCACAAGCTGCTGCCACCAATTTCATCTTGGTTAAATCATTTTCGAGAATTTCAGCCAAGAGTTTTTGTAATTCAATGACTTTGTCAGAATTGAAATAATTGGGATTGTCTGGCTTGAAAAAATTACGTTCTTCGTCAGCATCAATATCTGCCAACTTTCCTTTAATCTTCTCTGAATCAAGAAAATAAAGCAAGGTTTTTACGTAGAAATCATATTCTTTTCTACGCATAGTATCCAGATGAATGATGTCTTCAAAAAGCCAATCTTGAGCTTTGGAAGGAACAACTTTCCCTAAACCACTATCAGGACTATGAATTAAAAGACGTTTGAGCGTCCCAACTTCTGAGGATACTTGAATGGAGTTTTCCATGATTTTTATTGATGAAAATTGAAATTTTCGCAATAAGGGATTTTATTTTGATAAAGTCAAATTTATTTAAAAATTATCATACAGACATTAGGAGGGAACTGATATTGAACTCAAAAATAATTACCTATCAAGAAAAATATTAGTTCCCTCCTGCGTCGGGATGACAGCCGTTCCAATTCTCAGACAAATCCAAGTCTATGAAACTTTTTTTCTCTGTTTAGAGTTGTTCTAAATAAATACTTGGATAGCAAAAGATGAGGTCGTAATTTTGCATTCATTAGAAATCACGAAAATACAAATAAGAGAATAAAATGTTAAAAATCAGCAATTTACAAGCTAAAATTGGCGATAAGGAAATTCTAAAAGGTTTGAATTTGGAAGTTAAAGCAGGCGAAGTTCATGCAATCATGGGACCAAACGGTGCGGGAAAAAGTACCTTAGCATCGGTTTTGGCTGGTCGTGAGACTTACGAAGTAACAGGTGGAAGTGTAGAATTTGATGGCAAAGACTTACTTGAACTTGCTCCAGAAGAGCGTGCTGCCGAAGGTGTGTTTTTGGCATTCCAATATCCAGTAGAAATTCCAGGTGTTTCCACTACCAATTTCTTGAAAACGGCTGTAAACGAAATCCGTAAATATCGTGGAGAAGAAGCAATGGATGCCGTGCAGTTTTTGAAAATGTTTAAGGAAAAAATGAAGATTGTAAATATTGACCAATCTTTATTAAATCGTGCCTTAAATGAAGGCTTTTCTGGCGGTGAGAAAAAACGTAACGAAATCTTCCAGATGGCAGTGCTTAATCCGAAATTAGCTATCTTAGATGAAACAGATTCTGGACTTGACATTGACGCATTACGCATTGTAGCTGAAGGAGTTAACAAACTAAAATCTCCCGATAATGCTACCATTGTAATCACCCATTACCAACGTTTATTAGATTTTATTGTACCAGATTTTGTTCACGTTTTATACAAAGGTCGTATCGTAAAATCAGGTACAAAAGACTTAGCTCTTGAATTAGAAGAAAGAGGTTACGATTGGATTAAGGAAGAATTAGGCGAAACGGTTTAATAAGCTATTAATAAAGATTAGATTTTGATTATGAACAATACAGATTTAAAAACTCAATTAATAGCAGATTTCAAAACTGCCGAAGGACGCATGAATGGCGAAGCAAAATCTGCCGTTCACCAGATTCGTCAGCAAGCATTAGAGCGTTTTGACAAATTGGGTTTCCCTACCATCAGACACGAAGAATGGAAATATTCTAACGTAAAAAATTTAGTAAATCAAGCATTTGAATTTAATGCTGTAACTAATTTTTCGGCAGAAGATTTAGCAGAAATGCCCATTCCGAATCTTGAAGGCAATATTTTATACTTTATCAACGGAATTTATAACGCAGAATTGTCAACCATCGTAAGTCCAGATTCGGAATTACAGATTATGACTTTTGCCGAAGCCGCTAAAAATCACGCTGATTTAGTTGAGCAATATTTCAATAAATATACCGATTATCAAGACAACGCTTTCACGGCATTGAATACCGCTTTTGCACAAAATGGAGTGTTCGTTCATGTTCCTGATAACAAAGTTGTTGAGCAACCAATTATTATTAGATTTATCAACGATGCTCGTACATTAAATGTAGCATCACAACCGAGAAATTTAATTGTAGTTGGCAAGCGTTCAGAAGTTCAAATTGCAGAAGCCTTCCGTACCATTGGCGACAATGCTTCATTTACCAATGCAGTAACTGAATTTGTGGTTGCAGAAGAAGCAAACGTACATTATTACAAAGTTCAGAACGAATCTGACAAAGCATACCACGTCGGAACAACTTCAGTTTTACAAGCGGGTAAGTCAGTTTTCACGGCTAATACCGTAACGGCAAACGGCGGGTTTGTTCGTAATAACTTGAATATCAAAATTGACGGAGAATACGCTGAAGCAAATATGTTTGGTTTGTATATTCCAAACGGAAAGCAACACGTAGATAATCATACTGCGGTTGACCACGCTAAGCCAAATTCAAATTCTAATGAATTGTACAAAGGAATTTTGAAAGGGAAATCAACGGGCGTGTTTAATGGGAAGATTTTTGTAAGAGAAGATGCTCAGAAAACGAATGCTTTTCAATCTTGTAAAAACGTATTGTTATCAGAAGATGCGTCGATGAATACCAAACCACAATTGGAAATTTGGGCTGACGATGTAAAATGTTCACACGGAACAACCACTGGACAATTGAATGACGATGCACTTTTCTATATGCAAGCTCGTGGTATTTCAAAAGACACCGCCAGAGCATTATTGACATTGGCATTTGCTCAAGATGTAATTGATAAGTTTGAAATTACTTCTATTAAAGAATATTTGCAGGAATTGATTACGGAGAAGATTTATCAAGACTAATAAATGGTAAATAATATGTCTATAAAATTCGCAAATACTCAAGACGAATATTTAAAATGTTGGAATGCGATTAGTGTTTTAAGACCCAATCTTACAAAGGAGAATTATTTGGCTTTAATTGATAACATGAAAAATCAGACGTATCAATTGGCATATATTGAAGAAGAAAATGGAGACGTACCAGCAGTCATTGGATTTAGATTCATGACAATGCTTTACTGCGGTAATATTATCTACATTGATGATTTATCAACCGTCTCAGAAGCAAGAGGAAAAGGCTATGCAAGTCAATTATTAGACTTTATTATTGATTTGGCTCAAACCCAAAAACTTGATGGAGTTCATTTAGATTCGGGACATCAACGCAATGATGCACACCGTTTGTACTTGAATAAGAAATTTAAAATCACCGCACATCATTTTAGTTTGACATTTTAATTTCATGACAACAATCACCGAAATATTAGACATACAGGCAATCAGAGCTGATTTCCCTATCCTTAATCAAGAAATTAATGGTAAAAAATTGGTGTACTTTGATAATGCTGCTACTACCCAAAAGCCAACGTCTGTAATCAATGCCATTTCGCATTATTACAATTTTGACAATGCCAATATTCACCGAGGAATCCACACATTAGCAGAACGTGCCACTCGTGATTTTGAAGCATCTCGTGAAGCCGTTCGTGATTTTATTGGAGCATCTTCGATTGAGGAAATCATTTTCACTTCGGGAACTACGCAGGGTATCAACTTGGTGGCCAGCACTTTCGGAAGAAAATTCATCAAAGAAGGTGACGAAATTATCATTTCTGGTTTAGAACACCACTCCAATATTGTGCCTTGGCAAATGCTTTGTGAAGAGAAAGGTATTAAATTGAAAGTGATTCCTGTAACGGATTTAGGTGAGTTGAATATGGAAGCGTACCAAAATATGCTTTCAGAAAAAGTTAAATTAGTTTCGGTTAATCATGTTTCTAACTCGTTAGGAACAATTAATCCAGTTAAGGACATCATTGATTTAGCTCATAGTTTTGGAGCAAAAGTTTTGATTGATGGAGCTCAGGCTTCTTCGCACTTAAACATTGATGTTCAAGAACTTGACGCTGATTTTTATGCGTTTTCTGCTCATAAATTATATGGGCCAACAGGTATTGGTGTTTTGTACGGAAAAAAAGAAATCCTCAACGCAATGCCTCCGTACATGGGTGGTGGCGAAATGATAAAGGAAGTAACTTTCGAGAAAACGACTTATAACGAATTGCCTTATAAATTTGAAGCAGGAACACCCAATATTGCGGATGTAGTGGCTTTAAAAGCGGCTTTAGAATACATTGCTTTTCACGGAAAAGAAAATATTGCGGCTCATGAAGATATGCTTTTGCATTATGCAACTGAGCAATTATTGGAGATTGACGGATTAAAAATCATCGGGCAAGCGAAAGAAAAAGTATCTGTAATCAGTTTTGTAATGGATGGAATTCACCCGCAAGACATTGGCGTATTACTTGATAATCAAGGAATTGCCGTAAGAACGGGACACCACTGTACGCAACCTTTAATGCAAAGATTCAACATTGTGGGAACAACCAGAGCATCTTTTGCGGTTTATAATACAACCGAAGAAATTGACCGATTAGTAGCTGGAATACACAGAGTTAAGAAAATGCTTTTGTAAAAATGACAATTAACGAAACACAAGACGAAATAATAGAGGAATTTGAATTGTTTGACGATTGGGCGGACAAATACGAATATATCATTGATTTAGGTAAAAAGTTAAAAGGGTTTCCCGAAGAACAAAAAACCGAAGAGAATATCATCAAAGGTTGTCAGAGTAGAGTTTGGTTAAATGCTCGTCAAGAAAACGAAAACTTAATCTTTGAAGCTGATTCTGAAGCAATTATTGTAAAAGGTTTGGTAAATATGCTCATCAGAGTTTTGTCGGGACATACGCCAAAAGAAATTGCAGAAGCTGATTTATACTTTATGGATAAAATAGGAATGAGTTCACATTTAGCCCAAACTCGTTCAAACGGATTGGCTTCGATGGTGAAACAAATGAAGAATTATGCCATTGTTTATGGGAGTATTAAGTCCTAAGTATTAGGTATTAAGAGAGGAGCTCATCATAATCCTACATCTAAAATGAATCGATTTAAAGAACTAAAAGTTTGGCAAAAAGCTATTGATATTGTAGTTGATGTTTATAAAATAACAGAAAAATTTCCTCAAAATGAACGTTTTGGACTAATATCCCAAATACAAAGAGCGGCAGTATCTATTCCAAGCAATATTGCAGAAGGTGCCGGAAGGAATTCAAAAAAAGAGTTTCATCAGTTTTTAGGAATTGCCAATGGTTCTTCCTTTGAAGTCGAAACTCAGCTTACAGTTGCCCATAAATTAGGATATATTTCACAAGAGAACTTAAATTTTGTAACATCAAAAATCAATGAAGTTCAAAATATGATGTTCAAATTACAAAAGACTTTAATTGAATAAATCTATTAAGTATGAAGTTTCAGGTATTAAATTTTGACGAATAAGTTGATGATGAAATTACCTAATACTTAATACCTAATACCTAATACATCCTCAAAATGTCAGAAGAAGAATTAAAAGAAGAAGTAATCAGAGCGATTAAAGAAGTTTACGACCCAGAAATTCCTGTGAATGTATATGAACTTGGTCTGATTTACGATATAAAAATATTTCCCGTTAACAATGTCTATGTTTTAATGACCTTGACCTCTCCTTCTTGCCCTTCAGCAGAAGCGATTCCTGTGGAAATTGAACAAAAAATTAAAGAAATTACAGAAGTTTCAGATGTAAGCGTAGAATTGACTTTCGACCCACCTTATTCACAAGATATGATGTCGGAAGTAGCTAAATTGGAACTTGGATTTATGTAACATTGTTCATTGAATGATTAACTAATTTAGTGATTGAGTGAATAAACCAATATTCATTCCTTCTCAAATCTTATTTATTCACTCAATCACTCATTCAAAAATTAAAAATATGTACCCAGAACATTTAGTAGCTCCCATGCGTGCAGATATTGCAGAAGGAGGATTTACAGAATTAAAAACAGCCGCAGAAGTTGAAACTGTAATGGCTGAAAACGGAACAACTTTGATGTTTATCAACTCTGTATGTGGTTGTTCAGCACGTACTGCTCGTCCAGGTGTGAAAGAAGCCGTTTGGAATTCAGAGAAAAAACCAAATCATTTAGTAACAGTTTTTGCTGGCGTTGACCAAGAAGCAACCGCAAAAGCTCGTGAATATACTTTACCATACCCTCCGTCATCTCCAGCAATTGCTTTTTTCAAAGATGGAGAATTAGTTCACATGGTAGAGCGTCATCACATAGAAGGTCGTTCAGCAGAATTAATCGCTAATCACTTAGAAGGTGTTTTTGAAGAATTCTGTTAGTAATTTAGCATAAAAAATAGGGAGAATATTTACGATATTCTCCCTATTTTATTATAATCTATTCTCTATTTCCGATATTGCTCAATTATTCTAAAAATAGCTTTTTGGGTATCTAAACTCTTAAAATATTCAAACATCAGCGAGTGTCCTTCGTAATTGAGAATTAAACCTGTCTCTAAATAGTTGAAAGCCTCTTTATAACGTCCAGATTTGATAAAATAAACGGCTGCACGATAATATAATTCAGATTCTTCTGGCATTTGGTCAATCGCCGAAAGCATCAATTCAGATGCCATTTCAAAATCTCCTTGCTCATGATTCAAAATTGACCATTTTATCCATGCTTCGGGATTCATGGGTTCTAATTCCGCTGATTTTTGATAGGCTTCCATCCCCGAAACAATATTTCCCATATTAGTTTCTGCATCTGCCATCGCTAACCAATAATAAGCATTTTTATCGTCGATGCTAAGTGCTTTTTTCAAGAAATGAGTTGCTTCAAACCAACGTTCCATTTCGCAAAGGCACACACCTACACCAAAATAACCATCGTCCCACTCAGGGTCGAGCTTGATGGCATCTTTGTAATAATGAATGGCTTCGGCATAACGCTCTTGACGTTCAATACTTGCTCCAAAACAACAATAAACTTCAGGGGTAACATCTTCATATTCAAGGCAACGACGATAAGCATCTTCTGCTTTTGCCCAATTACCCAAATTCATGTAAGAATTTCCTAAATTGAAATATCCAGAAGAAAATTTATCGTTAATAGCCACCGAAAACTCATACGCATCTGCGGCTTCTTCAAATTTTCCTAACTTAGAATACGCAATTCCGATATTATACCAAGCATTTTCAGAATAGGGGTCAGTGTCAATAAATTGCTGATAATACGGCAATGATTCTTCTAATTTCCCTATTTCGTCTAAACTATTGGCTAACTCATAAAGAGCATTTTCATTCTTGATATTCTCCTCAATGGCTTGTTTGAAAGCGGCTACTGCATTGTGATGCTTTCCCCAACTTTGATAAGCCAATCCGATATGAAAATAAACTTCGTCACGGTCTTCGGCAATTTCTAAAATTTCAGTAAGTAATTCGATAGCCGTTTGATAGTCGCCTTTAAGGTTATAAACGGTGCTACGGAGATAAATAATGTCAGTATCAGAAGGATTAAACAGCTCAGCTTTGTCAATGACTTCAAGTGCTTCGTCATGCTTACCAAGATTGGCGAGCAATTCTGCCTTACAAAGCATCAGTTCCAGCGAGTAAGGATATTGTTCCAGAGCCATATCGCACGCTTGCATAGCGTCATCAACTTTCCCTTCTTCCATATAATGTTCTACGATTTGCTCGTAGGTATCAAGGTCGAAAAAAGAAGATTCCATACGTTTGAGCATGGATTCGAAACGCCTTACCGAATGTAGCGTTTCCTCTCGGCGGTCTTCAAAATCTTGTTCCATCATTGATTTTAGGGGTCTGGTGTTATCAGTGG
>JAAFIU010000210.1 GCA_013298805.1 Cytophagales bacterium
ATGTGGCAAAATCCACGTTTCGATAGTATTTTTACTAAGTATTCCCATTTTGTGATATTTTATGATTTAGCACCACAAAATTCTCACTTATTTGGGAATATTTTTCAAAAGTTTAAACAGCTTCAAGGTTTACTCAGTGATGAACGACCTCGATGATTTGAAAATTTTTATGCAATATCACGTATTTGCCGTTTGGGATTTTATGTCATTATTGAAAGCACTTCAAAACAATCTTACTTGTACCAGTGTACCTTGGTTTCCGAAGGGTTCGGCGGATACTCGGTATTTAATCAATGAAATTGTGGTGGGAGAGGAGTCTGACGTTGATAGTTTTGGCAATAGAAAAAGTCATTTTGAACTTTATTTAGATGCCATGCACCAATGCGGAGCGGATACAGCTCAAATTGAAAAGTTTGTAAATGTTTTACAACAAAATGGAGATTTGAAAACTGCTTTTTTAATTTCAGGAACTCCAGAAGCAACTCGTAAATTTGTTGATTTTACTTTTGATATAATTGGCAGTAACAAAGACTATTTGCAAGCTGCAATTTTTACTTTTGGTCGTGAAGATTTAATTCCTGGAATGTTTCATGCCATTATTAATGACATCCATGAGAGTTTACCAGAGCGTGTTTCAAACTTTAAATATTACTTAGAAAGACACATTGAAGTGGATGGCGACCACCATAGTCATCTTGCTTTGGAAATGACGGCAAATTTATGCGGCGATAAGGAAGCATTGTGGCAAGAAGCAGAGGAGGCAACAATTCAGTCACTTCAAAAACGTATTGAACTTTGGGATGGCGTTTATAATGCCATTGTTAGTCAAAAAGTTTTAGCTTAGTAAATTGTAAGGCTGTTTACCTTCCCGAAAGTTTTAAACTTTCGGGAAGGTATTTTTTATTTCCCTGAAAAAATCACCCTATTTGCTTGTTTTAAATAATATTTGCTTCTTTTTGTCAAAATAATGTTGCCTTTTTGCCAAGTAGGGAACTTCGTTTTTAATTTTTCCGATAATACTATACTTCCAGTTATACTTGGCATAAATATCTCCACTTGCTTTTTATCATCGCTAAAAATGACTGCCACAAATGACTTGTACGAGTTTTTAGGTTTTACTTCATTCAGTTGAATTTCTTGTTCAAAAGTTCTGATACAATCATTTTTTATAACTGAAAAAGTATAACCTGCTGAGGGTTTACAGCCGTGAGCATCGGTATCTCCACCAACCAAAGGAGGTAACGTTTCAGAAGGTTTAGGTTCTGTTTGTCCAAATGATAATGTTGAGAGGGAAGCCATAAGAAAACAAATTGAAAACAGTTTTTTGTACATATTGAATGTTTTTGAATAGTTATTTGACACAAAATTCTAATTCATCTTTATAAATGTGAAGAATGTCTTCAATCTCAGATGTGGATAAATCAGGTCGGTTAAATGGTGCAGGAAATTCTTCTATTGTTAAGGAAGATTTGTCAAATAAATGCCCAAGTAAATTTTCTGCTCCTGTACGTGTGCTACTGGTTAGATAAACTTTTTGAGGTATAATTTTCAAGAAACTTCCAATTCTTAACGCAGCATCAAACAAAGCTAATTCGTTGATTCCCTCGGTTTTAGCTTTCTTGGTAATGTCGAAAATATCATCAAACGTTACTGCATTCGTAATTTCATCCTCAAAAGTTGCTAAACTTTCAGCAAAAGAATCAAGTTCTGTTCGTCCAACTCTTCTTTGGTGAAAATGGATTTTATTGTTTTCATCAATGGCTTTTGCTGCAACATTAATTGCATCAGTCAAGCTACTTTGCCCAACACAAAACTCAATATGTTTGTCTTCTCTTTTACGATTATTGGCTTTATAATGCTTAATAATTCTATCAAGTTTTTGGGTATTGTATATGGGCATTGTTATTTTTTTACTCTTTATTGTGTGTGATTTTTATTGAGTAAAATCACACACAATAAAGATGCGATTATTAATTCACTTTACTTCTTCACTTCAAAAAACAACGCCAAACCCAAAAGTCCAACCATCAAAATGGAAGCAATTAAATCTACTTTACCACCTTTTTGAACTGATTCTGGCTCGAATTTGAATTCAATTTTATGTTTTCCTGCTTGAACAACCATACCTCTCAAAATATAGTCAGCACGGAAATGAGGTTTATAAACACCATCTACATAAGCTTTCCAGTCAAGATTTCCACGATAGAAAATCTCTGAGAAAATAGCTAATTGGTCAGTTTTGGTATTACTTTCATAAGTCATCACATTGAGTTTGTAGTCAGTCAATTTAATTGAATTTGCTGTACTATCAGTCGAAATTTTTAAACCTGCCAATTGGTCTTCATAACGTTTGTCGATGAAAGCCGTTTGTTTAGGATTGAATTTATCCAAAGCTTTCATTTCTGCATCGGCATTTGCAACAATTTTGAATTCTTTCACAAACCAAGCATTACCACAAGCATCAGGATTTTGTTGAACCATTGGTTGCCCACCTTGTTGTTGAGCTGGCATTGTGAAGTATTTGGTATTCAACATATTAAATACCGCCATGTTGTTTTTTGAGAACTGATTCTCAATGATTTCCTGATAACGACGAAGTTTCGCACCGTGATAACCACCTAATGATTTATGATAATACGAAGCAGTTGCATCGTTGGAGAATCCTTGGGATGAAGCTCCATCAAAAACACGATAAATAGATTTGTCTTTCAAAATCTGTTCATCAACTGCCGTTGGAGCAAAGGTTTCTTCTGCTTCTGACTTTGAAACAAAATTGTCGTTATTGAAATATCTTTTATCAACGCCAAACAAATCGAAAACTACCAAAACGATTAGAATTGGATAGAAAACGACATCTTTAACCTTGTTTGAAACCCAAGCCCAAATTAATCCTGCTGCCAAAAGAATCAACACTAAAGAACGAAAAGCATCCGAACGCAATATCGACTCACGGTCAGAGGCAATGGCTTTGATTATATTTCCATCTACTCCCTTGTCACCTGTAATTTGCATAGCAGCATCATTTGCTCCTTTGAAACTGAAAAACAATGAAGGCAATACAGCAAATATCAATGAGAATCCTGCGGTCAAGCCTAAAGAGTAAATCAAAGGTTTTTTGAGGTCATTGAACGTTGGTTTTTGTTCCGAAATTTGTTTTAATGCTAAAATTCCCAAAGTCACCATCGCCAAATCCGCCAATGACAAAATCATGGTCACTGCTCTAAATTTGTTGAACATCGGGAAATAATCGAACATTAAATAATTTAAACTTGGAAAGTTTTTACCCCAAGAAAGCATCGTGAAGAAAATTGCCGAAGCCACAAGCCACCATTTTGTGCTACCCTTTACCAAAAATGCACCTAAAGCAAATAGAAAAATGATAATTGCACCTGCATAAGCTGGACCTCCCGTACTTGGTTGGTCGCCCCAATAAGCTGGGCCATGTTCTGCAAATCCCATCGCACTTTCTTCTGGAATACCTGCTTCAACCATGACTTTCAAGGTTTCAGATTTCTTTCCACCTAAAGTTCCACTTGATGAACCACCATAAAAATTAGGAATCAAAAGTGTTCCTGATTCACCAATTCCGTAACTCCAGTTGTAAGCATAGTCACGGTCTAAACCACCTTTTGACTGATTATTCGTAGTCAATTCAGATTTCCCACGAATGGTTTCAGCAGAATAAACAGCATTATTCCACAAACGCATGGTGTGGTTTCCTAAACCAATTAATGCACCACCACCAAAAGCTAAAAGTGCAAATACCAAAGGCTTAAATTCGCCAGTTTTAACCTTATCAATGATTTTTATCAAGACATATCCACCCAAAAACAAAGCAAAATAATAAGTAATTTGAATGTGATTGGCGTATATTTCAAGACTCATAAACAAGGCTGTTAGGGCAGCACCGAGCAGATATTTTCCGTTAAAACACAGCACAGCACCTGCCGAAACCATCGGAGCAAATGCCAATGCTAATACTTTCGATGTATGTCCTGCTGGAATAATTACCATATTCCACGAACAAAATGCGTAGGCAATTGCTCCCAAAATAGCTTGCCAAGTATTAGCCCCAAGTGTAATAAGTAAAATGTACATTCCCAACATCATCAAGAATATCATGTTGATTGGCGTAGGTAAAGCCCCCATAATATTTCCGCCAATCATTGAACCAAGACTATTTGGGTACGCTCCTTGAATCATAAATGAAGGCATACCACCAAACATTGAGTTTGTCCACCAAGCATACTCGCCTGTAAGTTTGGTAAATTCTGTTGCCTCGTGCGCACCCGCCTGAGCCATCGTAATGTCATGTTGTGAAAGTTGTTTACCTTGAAGAGCAGGTAATGCGTAAATTCCCGCCAATACTACAAAGACAATAACAGCGTATAAATGTGGTAGGAATTTCTTAAATGAGAATTTCATAAGGAATTTGTTAGGTTTTAGGAAGTAAGTAATGAATCTGTTTAAACTTTTCGTTTTGAATGAAAATTGAATTGATTTTATGACTGTGTATTTAAAATTTGCGATATATAGCATCGCTACATAGAGTAAATTTTAAACACACAGGCTTTAAATGAAACGATTTTACAACGAAAGGAATAAGTTTAAACAGGTTCAATGGATGTGGCATAAAATTTTATCACAAAACCATGTTACTTACAGCCAAATGAAACGTTATCTACAAAGATATATATTTACTAAGTCTTAATATTCATGTTTCGTGCCAATTTGAACCTTTTGATTATTTTAATGTTTTTATAACGATTAATCAAACCATTTCTTAGTAACTTTGTCTAATAAAAAAAGTACAAAATACATATTATATAAAAAATGAAAAATTACATTCTTTTCTTTACTTTTTGCCTGTCAATCAGTGTGTTTAGTGCATATTCTCAAGATACTAAAGCAGGAGCAATTATTGATGCCATGCAGAAAAAGTACAAATCCATGAAGTCTTTTGGGGCAAGTTTTACTTATGGAGTTGATGGTTCAACGCAAGTTTTACAAGGAAATATTACGGTAAAAGGCTCAAAATATCGTTTGAAAACGGGAGGACAAGAAATTTTTAATAATGGGAAGGATGTTGCCACTTATATTAAAGAAACCAACGAAGTAAATATTTCAGATTACGAACCGTCTGATAGTGACTTAAATCCTGCTAAAGTTTATACTTTCGACAAAAAGGGATTTCGTTATGTTTTCGTTCAAGAAATATCAGAAGGGGGAGAATCTTACGAAGTAATTGAGCTTTCTCCTGAGAAAAAAGGAACACAAGTTTCAAAGATAAAAATCAAATTGAATAAGAAAGATAAATCGGTGAAAAGTTGGGTAATTACTGACAAAAACGGAAAACGTCAGACTTTCAAAGTAAATAAATTTACGCCAAACGTTCCAGCAGATGACAAATATTTTGCTTTCGATAAAAGTAAATATCCAGGAGTTGAAGTGAATGACCTTCGATAAAATAATGATGAGTTATGAGTGATAAATGATGAGTGTTGGGAACTACGTTTTACAATTCTCCACTATTTTAACTCATAACTCATAACTCATAACTCACCTCTTCCTTTAAAATCTCTCTCAAAATTGGGACTTTCAGTCTTTCCCCATTTGTCCCAAAAAGTAAAATATAGTCCAAAATTATATCGGTAAAACTTATGATGATGGCTATGATGCGTTGCACCGATTACGTGTTTCCCTAATACATTTCCAAATACATTTCTCGGATAAATCTCAATATCAAGATGATTAATCGCTGCCGTAAGCGTCATAATCGTTAGGTGCGTCAAAACAGCATATAAGTGCATAGGTACAATCATCACGATAATAGGCATGATAAGAGCCTCTAACAAACCTTCAATTGGGTGGAATGAAAAGGCTGTCCAAGCGGAAGTAATTTTACTATCGTGGTGTACTTGATGTACGTATTTATAAATTTTTGGATGGTGCATCAATCGGTGCAACCAATAATAATATGTCTCGTGAATAAACATCGACAGCAAAATACTAATGGGAAACCACCAAATTGGATAATCGTTGATATTCAGATAAATAGCGGTGTAACCCTTTTGCCAAGCAATGGCAGCTATTGCTCCAATCACCGAAAAAATTGCGGCCGTTAAAGTTGACCAATATACTTCCGTTTGGAATTGTTTAGGAGGATATGCCTTTTTATTAATCTTCCGTTTTTCCCATTCTTTATGTTTCCAAATATAAAAATATACGTGAAAGAATCCGCTTAAAAGAAAATACCTAAACGTAACAATGACGAACATTAAAATGCACAGTGAAATAAAAACTAAGGGTTCTGTGAAATTTAGAGAGAAGAGTGAATCAATCATAATCGTTTTAATGGCAAAGTTTAAGGGATAAAAGTTTTCTTCAATTTGTTGCTAATGGACACAAAAGGTAGCATCTACATTATAACCATTTGCAGAGAGATAAAGTTGATAAAATTCTTGAATTACCAATTTAAAAGCAATTTTGGAGATTGTTAGACGTTATTAGGAGAATAATTTACTTTTAAACATCATTTTACACGTATGAAAAAACTATTAATTCCACTTATTTTCCTATCGTTCCAGTCATTTTGTCAAGAGAGTAAAATATCAATGTTAAAATATCCTAATTCAACTGGAGATATTGATTTTGATTCAACCTTAGATAAAAAAGACTTTCAATTATGTGGTAAAGGTTATGGCTATCAATATTTTAACGACGGGAAAGGAGTGTTGTATGAAGGCGAGAAAAAAGCTATTGAAGAAAGCTTCAGAGAGAAGTATAAATCACAAAACGCCCAAAAGCAAACAGGCTTAATCAGAATCCGCTTCTTAGTGAATTGTAAAGGTGAAACAGATAGATTCAGATTAATAGGAACGGACGAAAATTATCAAGAAAAAACGTTTGATAAGTCTATTACGGAACAATTATTAACGATTGCAAAAGAATTGAAAGGTTGGAAACCTAAAGTGTTTCAAATCAAAAACGAAATGTTAGCTTACGATTTTTATCAATACCTAATCTTCAAAATTAAGGACGGACAAATAACCGAAATCCTACCATGAAAATTTTATTTTACTTCTTATTTCTCCTCTCTTTTCATACTTACGCACAGCCCAATTGCAATGTATATCTGTATGCAGGAGATACGGCACAGTACAAAGCGTGTTTATTATCTGAACAAATTCATGAATATCAATTTCATAGAAAATTCCACGAAAAATTTGATGAAGTCCTTAAAGTTAGTCCAAATTTTGCGTATGCCTATCGTGAAAAATCTACATCTTATCTCAAAAGTGGTGATTTTATAACTTGGAAAAAATTGATAGATAAAGCCGTAGAATTAGAATGGCGAACCAATTTAGGATATCGAGGTTGGTGTCGATACCAATTTTTCAGGGATTACGAAGGAACAATTAATGATATTGAAAAGTTAGATAGTTTAGCCAATTATGACATTGGATATGGTCAAAATGGAGATTATCATTTGAATATTGCCAAAGGAATTTGTTACAGTGCCATTGGGCAAAAACAAAAAGCTATTGAGATTTTTAAACAACAAATTAATACTCTCAATTATGATGCGGGCTTATACGATTATTATCAATTAGGAGTTACTTATTTTGAAATCCAAGACTATGAAAATGCTTTGTCTTGTTTTGAAAAACAAGCTAAAATAAATCCATTGGCTGAAAATGAATATTTTAGAGGAAAGATTTATAAAATTTTAAAGAATCAAATTGAAGCCGATAAACATAAAGATTTAGCTGTTAAATTATATAGAGATAACAAAATATTATTTGACCCTTATACTCATCATTTTAATAAGGTTTATTTTGAAGAGATTGAAAAGTTATAAAAAATCCCTGCAAAACTTAAATTTGCAGGGATTTTTATAAATATCGTACAGAAAAATTACAATCTCACAATCTCCGCACCAAT